>DQVM01000086.1 GCA_015661775.1 Candidatus Caldarchaeum subterraneum
AACGTGAAGTAGTTATATGCGAATACAAAACCCTCTACTAGATATCCTTCATCCAAGTATCTCTTCTCAAGCGGGGGGGCATGAACCAGAACTATATCAGCATCTCCGAGGGAAGCACGGCGGAGAGCCTCCCCACTCCCTACTGCTATAAACTGAACACTAAAACCAGGGTTTCTCCGCTGAAACTCCTCAGCCAAAGAGTCTAAGAGACCTGTAGCATAAAGACTGGTTGTAGTAGCCGCTCTTAGAACACTACCTACGCCAATATACTCTTTCCCAGGAGAGTATAATTCTAATGAGATTAAAGCCACTGTGAATATTATGAGTATTACTACTGTTGCTATGGTTAGTTTTTTGTTTTTCACCGTTATCGGAAATTTGATAACGATAATATATAAGCGTTATCAAAGGACAAAAATATAATAAAAACATGGTAAAACACGTAAAGATGTCTCCACCGCTTGACGAACTACAAGTAAGGACTGAGATTAAGCTGGAGTGGAGAGGCTATGTAGTCATGGACGAGGAACTGGCTTCTGTATTATATGAGATAAACCGAAGAGGCTCTATGCTAGCGGGCTGTAAAGCCCTTGGAGTTCCATATTCACGAATATGGGAGAAGATATCCAACGTTGAGAGAATACTGGGAGCTAAGCTGGTTGAGCAGAGGCGGGGAGGAGCAGGTGGAGGAGGAGCTAAACTAACTGAAACAGGCAGGAAGCTTCTTAACAAATACCTACAGGCGGCTAACATGAAAAAGCATAGACTTAAACCTACTGCTAAGGAAGAGACTTTTAACGACATAGTAATATCAGGAAGCCATGACATAGCTCTGGAGCAGATTGTAAACATACTAAAACAGAAGAGACTAAACCTTGGCGTTGAGACTTTCTGGATAGGCTCTGTAGGGGGCTTGGCCTCGCTTATGCTGGGCGACAGCCACATAGCTGGCGTGCATCTAATAAATCCAGAAACCGGAGAATATAACATACATCAACTCAGAAGATACAACCTAGAGGAGTGGGGTATAGTTATACGGGGTTACCAACGTGAAATAGGGATAACTTCAAGAAGAGACATGAAGATAACAAGCTTCTCAGAGCTTCTAGACCGTAGAGTTAGGATCATCAACAGAAACAAAGGATCAGGAACTCGTTTACTCTTCGACTATCTGCTTCGTCAGGAGGCGGTTAAGCAGGGTATTCCACCGGGTAAAGTAGTTAATATGCTAACGGGCTACGAGTACGAGGTAAATACACACTTCGAAGTAGCTAGGGCTATAGCCTCAGGGAGGGCTGACGCTGGTCTGGCCATACGCCCAGCGGCAGAAGCCTATGGACTGGAGTTTACAACAGTAACTTGGGAATGGTATGATTTCGTAACAACAAAGCAAAACTATAAACTACCTCAAGTTAGGTCGTTCTTTAACGTCTTGTCATCCAAAATGTTTAGGAACAGTATAAGGGGGCTGAAGGGTTATAGGGTATCCTCTGATACGGGTAGGGTGATATACTCTCCCCCTGCTTAGTTATTCTATTATTATCCTCTCGTGGTATGAGTAGACCGTCAAACCCTTACCCCTCACTATGCTTGCCATAGTTATTCCCGTTTTTAACGCTGCGTAAACCCCTGAGAACAAAGGGCCCCGGAGCGAGACTGTTATAGGAACACCTGCCCTAGCGGCTTTCAGAACCATGTCAGAGGCCTGTCTGCCAGTTGTTAGTATAATCGCCTTGGAGGGGTTTACCCTCTCCAGCAGCAGCCTCCCAACCGCTCTATCTACAGTTACGTGTCTACTTACATCCTCCACATACCCTATAATCCTATCACTCTCACCATCGTATACAGCGGCTGTATGGACAGAAATCGAGAACTTAAATGACTTGGAACCATGTCCAAACTGGGTGATAAGCTTGAAGAGTTTATCAGCGGTTATTCTATAATCTGAGTTTACCCTTGGTTTCTTAATACCGTCCAAAGCCCTTATGTAATCTTCGATGGAGCCGCAGGAGCTGTAGATTATCTTCATCCTCGCATGCTCTTTGATTCTCTCTTCGAGTTTCTGCTCGTCGGTGTTTGTGTAAACTAGTATGTCTGAGCCGTCTATTGTTATTTCTTTTATCTCCTTTGGGTTGCTTATTATTCCCTCTCCTACTAGATGCCCTACCGCCAGTTCTTCTAGCTTGTAGGGTGTTGCAAATAAAGTTATCAAGTGATTGTCGTTAACGTATATGTTTATCGGAGATTCTAGGGCTACGTAATCTTCTACCAGCTCACCTGTGTATGGGGGGCCCTTTATCCTTATCCCCCTCATGGTTGTAGCTGTCTCAGGTTTTTTCTCCATCCCTCTATAACTCACCTCTCTACTCGCTTAGATATATTGCTAATCCTCTTCCCTACATACGGGTAGTTGAGGGTCGCTTATCCATTCTGAGTAGGAGGGGAGGTAGGTGTGGGTATTTTTATATCCAAGCTGTCTAAACGCGTACATAACCAGCGAGGAGCTGGTTCCTTCTTCGCAGTAGAAGATAATAGGCTCATCCTTTCTTATCCCAAGTTCTTTTGTGAACTCCTCAACTTTACTTAGGTTAAAGACCTTGTCGCTTGACGCCACTTCCTGCCAAGGTAGGTTGAGCGCCGTTGGTATGTGTCCGAAGACGTAATCCGCAGCAGCTCGGGTATCTACAAGCGTTACGTCGTGTTTATGGTTCACCAGCTCAAGTATAGTTTCTTTAGTTATAATATAACGGTAATCCGCTGCTACGCCGGCTTCATTAACGCTTCCCATACTTTTCTCTCCAGTCCCCCTCTCCACCTCATAACCCAGCTCAACGTATCTATCGTAAGTTGTGCCTAGTACTGCGAGCCTCTCGTATCCTAGTAGCTCCAAGGTGTATAATACCCTGCTGGCGTGTCTCCAGTGTAAGTTATCATAACATATTACGAGTTTATCTTTTGTTATTCCGCTTTCATAGAGATGCCGACGTAGGTTATCCGCATCAGCAGGGTATAACGCTAAGCCCTGCATTTTGATGAAGTTGGTGAATGGCATGGATATAGCTCCTGGTATATGACCTGCTTTATACTCTACCAGCCTCCTTACATCCACTAATATAATATCCTCTGAGCTTCTATGCTCAAGATAATCTTGGGGTGTTATTACCTGTATATCATAACCTGATGGGCTTAGCTTCTGCATTATCCTATGTTATGGTGTTTTCTTTATTTAATCAACGTTACGGCCCAACCCACATAGGTCTAGCTTCTCCTCCTTCTTCCCAGAGTTTGAGGAACCAGCTTGGGACCCTTGGGTTCTTTACGATGTCGTAGTAATCGTATGGCTTCAGGTCTAGGATTGGGGAGTCTGGGTAAGCGTCTAATCCCCTTACTTTCAGCAGGTTATACTTTATCTCGGCTACTTCGCAGACCGCCAGCCCTATAGGATTTGGCCTGTTTCTACCCCTAAATGCGAAGACACCAACCTCAGGCAGGTCTTCCCTTCTCCTTGGTTTGAGTATTATATCCTCAGGCCTCCAAGCAGCTCTGTGCATGAAGTATATCACGAATATGTGGGAGAACTCCTCAAGACCTTTAAGACCTTCCACATACTCGTCGCTAATCTCTATTACCGATATCTCACTCCACCTGTTCCACCTAACTGAGGAATCTACGGGCATGCCTACCTTGACGTATCCTATTGGCTTAAGCATTATATCCCGTTGCATCAAGCATATTTAACTGGATGCATTTTCTAAATCTTTCCCATCTTTATCTACTAGCCTATCACCTGCCCTGTTTCAGGTAGAACTCTGTATCCTTTCAGACTCTTACCTAGTTCTTCAGAGAATCTTAACGACCTTAGTATGTTTAGAAAATCTTTCACCTGCTTCTTCTCCATCTTCTCTTCCTGTATTAAGAAGTCGTATATCTCCTCTGTTACAGGTATGAAGTCTAGGTTATACATGTCTGCCATAGCCTCTATAGTTATACCAACATCGGCGCGTCCATGTTTAACTGCAGCGGCTACGGCTGAGTGGGTTCTAACCTCGTAGTCGTATCCCTTTATATGCCGTACCGGGTCTTCACCCTCCAGTACCTCCTTAAGTTTAATGTCTGTTAGTGTCCTTATCCCAGAACCTCTTATCCTATTAACGAATATTACGTCATCCCTTAACAAGTCTTTGAAGCTGGTTATGTTCTTTGGGTTTCCGCTCTTTACTACAAACCCTATACGCCTAGCATATCCCCTGATTAGTCTAGCCTTATTCCTTAGGTTCATCTTATCCAGCATGAAGACGTTGTATTCTCCAGTTTTTTCGTCAAGCAGGTGGGTTCCAGCTATATCAGCTTCACCTCGCTTTACAGAATACCATCCCCCAAGTGAACCTACGTTAATTACCTTAACCGAGTGTAGGTTTAGCATGTTAAGGAGAATATCTACAGCGGGGCAGTGGCTTCCCACTATCGTTAGCTCAGCTGGTTTTATCATACCTGAGAGGAGCTTTACCTCAACCTGCTCATTCTCCTCTATGAATTCTCTGTTCTCGTTTACTTCTACAAGCCCGTCAGCTAAAGCGAGTAGAGATGTTGAACCTGATTGCCCTATTAGAGGATAGGCTGTAAGTCCTTTAGCTCCTTCAAGTAGCTGAACTGGGATTAGCTCCAGCTTTCCCCTCCCAGCCTCCAGCCTGAACGGGAAACTAGCCTTTACAGTCTTAAAGTCTTCTTCCCCAAGCCCCAGCATGCGTGTTACCATCGGCTTAACCAGCGTGAGGAAGACCATCATGGCCGAGAGTGGAAATCCCGGAAGGCCTATGAGAATCTTCTTACCGGATATAGCTAATACCGTTGGTTTACCCGGTTTTATCTTAAGACCATGCACTATAACCCCTCCCCCGCTGACTTCGTTGAAGATCTTGTATATCATGTCGCCGAACCCTGCTGATGTGCTTCCAGATGTTATTACAATATCATACCCAGACGCTATAGACTGTTCTATTTTCTTTTTCATCTCTAGGTAATCATCCCTCAGTATTCCCATGAAACTTGCTTCAACACCCAGCTCCAGCAACATAGAAACTATCGCAGGACCGTTCACGTCGTATATCATGCCTTCCTTAAGCGGCTTCCCAGATTCAACCAGTTCATCACCAGTTGAGAAGACAGCAACCCTAGGTTTTCTGTACACCTTCACCTTATCGTAGCCTGCAGCAGTTAGAACAGCTATCTCCCTAGGAGTTATTCTATGTCCTTTCCTAACTATAACGTCGCCGACTGAAATATCCGTCCCCGCCTGAGCTACATTATCACCCGGGGCAACGGGTTTGTATATCATAACCCTGCCGGATTCAAGTTGCTTCGTGTACTCCACCATTACTACTGCGTTTGCCCCCCTCGGTATTGGGGCTCCTGTTGAAATCTCAACACATTCGCCGTGGTTTATCTGAAGGTTGGGAATACTACCTATCTCAGCTTTACCTACTATCTTAAGTGTTACTGGAGTTTCCTCGGAGGCTTCGTAGGTGTCGGAAGCCCTTACCGCGTATCCATCTACCGTTGACCTATCGAAGGGGGGTGAGGAGATTCTTGCTTTCATATCTTCAGCAGCTACACGGCCTAGAGCGTCAAGTAGCCCTACCTCCTCCTCGCCCAGCGGCTTTATGCCACCCAGCCTCTTCTCAATACTATCCAACGCCTCGCCTAGGCTTACCAACGCGTGGAAGACCAGCGCCAAAGGTAATCACCTATTTTACAGCAGCTTCAATAGGTTGGAGCATTATCACCTCAACCTCCTCCCCCTCTTCGTATCCTTCAACCCCCTCCGGTATTACCAGCATGGCGTTAGCCCTTGTTAACGTTGAGATTAACCCGGAGCCTGTATGCATAAGAGGCTCGGCAACGTATTTCTCTCCATGCTTCTCCACCCTGACTCTCACGAAGGAGCGGTTATCAACAGGGTTAGCCACCCTCCTAGATAATACAGCCCTCACCCTACATGGCTCCTCCAACGGCATTTGGTAGAAACGAGCAATCAGGGGCTTGACAAACAGCTGGAATCCTATCAGGGCTGAGACCGGATAGCCTGATAGCATGAAGACCGGCTTACCATCCACCACGCCAGCCCCTGTAGGCTTAGCTGGCCTAATCTTAACCCCGTGAAACACCACCCCAGGGTTTCCAGCTCTGTTGACTGCCTCAGGGACTAGGTCCCGTTCACCTACGCTGGTTCCACCAGTCACCAGTAGCATATCACCAATCCTAACCCCCTCCCTTATCTTATCTACAATAACCTCAAAATCATCGGGGACTGTCCCTAAGTCGATAGGCCTACACCCAGCCTCTCTTACCAGCGTCTTTAGCATGGGTTTAGAGCTGTTCACAACCTTTCCACGCCCTGGGGTTTCACCCAGCTCAACTATCTCGCTTCCTGTGCTTAGTATAGCTATTTTAAGCTCTTCATAGATGGGTACCTCTGTTATGTTTAGCGATGCGAGGGCTGCTATATGCCAGGGCTTTATGACAGTTCCCCGTTTCACCACTACGTCGTCCTTCTTGAAATCTTCACCTCTTCTTGATATGTTCTGTAGGGGATGAACCTGCCGGGTTACTTCTATTACGTTATCTTCTCTTCTGCTGTGCTCCACCATTACTACTGCGTTTGCCCCCCTCGGTATTGGGGCTCCTGTTAATACTGCGATGGCCTCTCCTTGGTTTAGGGGTGGTAGCTTTTCTACCTCGTCTCCTGCGTGTATTGTTCCGATGAGCTTGAGCTGTATTGGGTTTGTGGGAGAGGCTCCGAAGGTGTCCTCGGCCCTCACAGCGTATCCATCGACGGCGCTACGGTCAAAATCCGGTACATCAACGGGGGATTTAATATCCTCTCCACAGACTCTACCTAAGCTATCTTCAAGGCCCACCGTCTTAATCCGTGGCTGTTTAATATCCACGTTTTTTAATAGTGAATTAAACGCCGGCTCAACTGGAAGGAGGCTTGGAAAACCTACCATCCGCTTACGGCCTATCATATACCATTCTAGCTTCAGATGGTCAGTATAGTGATATAAACGTATTCCAAGTAAAGGTTATTGTGAGTTTCTAGTTTTCCTAGCGTCCTCCAGCAGGTATCTCTGGAGTTTTTTCCTTATTTCATCAGGTATTGGACTGGGGGTTTTACTATTATTAACCATAACATCAACCACGTATCCCTCAACCAGCTTCTCCCGGTTTTCCCGGTATATCTCATGCTCATACCTCACGCTACTGTTACCCAGCCTCGATATCCACGTCCTCACCTCCAGCAGCTCGTCGAACCTAGCTGAGGAGTAGTATCTACAATGCGCCTCGGCTGCTACGAACATGAGGCCTAGGGATTTTAGGTATTCATCCGTTATTCCAAGCTCTCGGAGAAGCTCTAGGCGTGCTACGTCGAAGTAGGTGAAGTAGTTACCGTAATAGACTATTCCAAGCGTGTCTGTCTCGGATAGCCTAACCCTCAGCTTGGTTACGTGAATATTGCCCTCCAGCTCCATCATGGTGCCTCCCTTCAACCGCATTTATAAACGGTAAGCGGAGTATAAAATCCTACAAACAAGCCTAGGAAACGCCCTAGGGTAGTCTCTGGGTTTAAATTAAGGCAAATCAAGTCTAGAGAGTAGCTGAAACGGATATGACGGTAACTGTTCAGGGCGCAGATCCGCAGAAGCTCATAGAGAGGGTGGCGGAGTATCTTAAGAATAATCAGGTGGTAACCCCTCCTCCGTGGGCTATGTTCGTCAAGACGGGGGTTCATAAGGAGAGGCCGCCGACCAACCCCGACTGGTGGTATATCAGGGCCGCCGCCGTACTTAGGAAGCTCTACGTAAAGGGCCCTATGGGCGTTTCTAGGCTCAGAAAACACTATGGAGGGAGACATAGGGCCAATCAGCATCCACCCCACTTCGCCAAGGGTAGCGGCGCCATAATCAGAAAGATACTCCAACAGCTGGAGCAGGCTGGTCTCGTTATGAAGGTTGATAAAAAGGGCCGGGGTGTGTCGCCTCAAGGGAGAAAACTGCTGGAGCAGGCCGCTAAGGTTCTTATCGCTAAGCAGCAGTCCAGCCCCGCATCATAAGAAGAACCAAGTAGATAACCACCAACGCTATTATCAGGATAGGTGAAGTTCCTACTGTCATGCCGTCCATCTTAAAACCGATGAAGAGGAGGGGATGGGGTTCTCTACCCTCTCCTGCTATCAACTTGACTATATAAGGGGTTGCTATAAGTAAAACACCTACTATTACTAGTATTATGCCTAGAAGCGTGAAGGGTGTGGATAATATGTCATCCGGCATCTTGATTATATTCTCTACGAGCTAGGTTTAATAGCTTAACCACCTCATCGTCTGTGGTTTGTTCGAAATTGTCATAGAACTGGCCTATGGCGTAGAAATCGCTTGGGGTGTAGAGGCATATAACCTCATCAGCCTCCCTCTTAATTTTCTCAACAGTCTCGGGAGGGGCGACGGGAACAGCCACCAAAACCCTATCCGCTCCGAGTTTCCTCACGTATTTCATAGCAGCCCTTACAGTAGCTCCAGTCGCTATGCCGTCATCAACTATAACCACCGTCTTACCTTTCACATCCACTGGAGGGTTTCCCCCTCTATACTTAGCGACCCTCCTCTTTATCTCCTCAACCTCCCTCTCAGCCGCTTCAGCGATATACCCCCTCGACGCCCCCACTAAATTAGCTATATCCTCCTCGATGAGCAGCGACCCATCCTCAGCTACAGCGCCCACAGCAAGCTCAGGCTGGTAAGGAGCACCTATCTTCCGCGGAACAACAACATCTAAGGAGCAGTTAAGAACCCTAGCCACCTCAAACCCAACCACAACCCCACCACGCGGAATAGC
>DQVM01000163.1 GCA_015661775.1 Candidatus Caldarchaeum subterraneum
CACTACTTGCCGCCGCTGGGCTATTATCGCCCCAGCTAGCAGGCAGGGCCTTAGCTTTAGACTATTTGGAGGAGGAGCAGCAACGCCAGATGACAATCAAAGCCGCTAACATATCATTGTATTACGAGATGAACGGTAAACCATACGTAATCAACATGATCGATACACCGGGGCACGTTGATTTTAGTGGTCGTGTTACTCGTGCTTTGCGTGCTATTGATGGTGCTGTTGTGGTTGTGGACGCGGTAGAAGGTGTTATGACGCAGACTGAGACTGTTATTCGTCAGGCTTTGGGTGAGCGTGTTAGGCCTGTTTTGTATATTAATAAGATTGATCGTTTAATCAAGGAGTTGAGGCTTTCCCCTGATAAGGTTCAGGAGACCCTTGCCAGGATTGTCAGGGAGGTTAATAGGCTTATCGAGATGTATGCTGAGCCCCAGTATAGGGATGGGTGGAAGGTTAGCTTCGCTGATGGAACTGTAGCTATAGGGAGCGCTAAGGATAGGTGGGGTTTCACGGTTCAGCAGGCTCAGCGGAAGGGGATTAAGTTCAGCGATGTGGTTGATGCTTTCTCGAGGGAGGATGTCCAGTGGCTTAGGGATACTACACCGCTTCACGAGGCTTTGCTGGAGATGGTTATACAACACCACCCACCACCCCATGTGGCCCAGCGTTACAGGATTGAGAAGATATGGCCAGGCGAGCTAGATTCTGAAGTAGGCCAGGCTATGGTGAACTGTGACGAGAACGGGCCTATAGTTATGGCCGTCACAGACGTTAAGGTCGATCCTCAGGCGGGTGTTGTTGCTACCGGTAGGCTCTTCAGCGGCACGATACACGAAGGAGACCAGGTTCTTCTTGTTGGTAGGAATATCAAGGGTAGGGTTCAGCAGGTTTGTGTTTACATGGGGCCAAGTAGGGAGATAGTGGGCATGCTCCCTGCAGGTAACATACCTGCTCTACTGGGTTTAGAAGACGCCCGGGCAGGGGATACGCTATCCACCGTCGATCTAATACCCTTCGAGGGGTTGAAGTACGTCTCTGAGCCGGTAGTTACGATATCTATAGAGCCTAAGCATAGCAGGGACCTGCCTAAGCTGATTGAGTTCCTTAACAAGCTAACGATAGAGGACCCAACTCTAGTTACCACCGTAAGGCCCGAGACGGGTGAGTACCTGATCAGCGGCATGGGTACGCTCCATCTAGAGATTGCCCTGACTTGGATCCAGAAGGCTGGTCTTGAGGTTGTGGCTGGTAAGCCCATCATACTATACAGGGAGGCTGTCCAGAAGAAGGGTAAGGTATTCATCGGCAAGTCACCTAATAAGCATAACAGGATATACATGATGGTAGAGCCGTTGGGTGAGGATGTTATAGAGCTGATAAGGAAGGGCGAGTTGTTCGACGAGATGGATAGGAAGCAGATAGCCAAGATTCTACGTGAACACGGCTGGGACGCTGAAGAGGCTAGGAACGTCTGGACCATAGACCCACGGGGTAATATACTGGTTGATAACACGAAAGGAGCTCAGTACCTGCAGGAGACGAAGCAGATGATTATAGGGGGTTTCCAGCGGGTTATGAACGAGGGGCCCTTAGCTTCCGAGGCTATGAGAGGCGTTAAGGCTGTTCTTACCCAGGTTGAGCTGCATGAAGACCCCGTGCACAGGGGGTATGCGCAGATAGCACCGGCTACTTGGCGTGCTTTATACGCTAGCGTACTGAGCGCAGATCCTATATTGCTGGAGCCCGTGTTGAAGATTGAGGTTAAGGTTCCGTCTGAGCTTATGGGGGCTGTCACCGCTACTATAACGGGTAGGCGGGGTAGGGTTATTGACATTAAGCAGAGCGAGTATATCACCTTGGTTATGGGTGAGCTGCCTGCTTCTGAGACCTTCGACCTAAGCGAGGCTATGAGGAGCGCCACGATGGGTAAGGCCTTCTGGGCTACCGAGTTTAGCCAGTGGAAGCCGGTCCCCGCCTCGATAAGAGATAAGGTTATACAGGATATACGGAAGCGTAAGGGCCTGCCCCTAGAGGTGCCTACGATAGACCAGTTCGTGGAGGACTAGACTCGCGTGGCTAGATACGCTGGAGAAGAGACTGCATAAACCATTAAGAGCTTCTTTTTCTTCAGCTTCTTAACTAATTATAAGGTAGTTAAAGAGATTGTTGGAAATATGATGCGGGGTTATAGATGAGGGTTAACCGCTGGTTTTACGCATGAACAGCTCCCATGCTTGCTCATCCTCCAGCAGGGCCTTCATCTCCTCGAAGGTTAGTTTACCGCCTGAGTTAAGCTTCTGTATAGCCTGCATCTTCATACGCTCCTTAATCATCCTCTCCCTGCTCTTAACCTGCTCCTCCTTCAGCTTCCTGACGAAATCCTGCAGCTCCACAAGCCTTGAAGAGGCTAGAATACGCTCAGCCTCCAGCAGCTGAATCTTATTATTAACCTCGATGTATTGCTGGTGATACTTATCCGCCTTCTCCTTAACCTCCATTATCTGAGCCCTGATCTTCTCGTAGCTGTCTCTATATTGATCCAGCTCCTGTTTCTTAGCATTCAGCTGCTCCTTCAACTGCTGTATCTCCTCCTTTATCTGGGTCATCTCATCGGTTATCTCCCTAAGCCTTGAGCTTACTGTGTTCTTCTTCCTGATGTCATGCAGCAGCTTGGTTAGTCTCTTCGTCTCTTCGAAGAGGCGTCTCTCCTCTTCAGGCCTTACTGGGCGGGTGGCTATTATCATGTCTATCTCCTGTATACGTTTCTCCAGCTCCTCTTCGCTTATGTTGGGAATCCTCAGGCCTGTTACCTGCTCCCGGAGTTTAGCCTTCTCTTCCCTAAGCTGTTTTATTCTCTCAAAGAGCTCGTTAAGCCTGTTGCGTATGCTCCTGGCCTCCTCCCTTATACTCCGTATTATATCTAAAACCTCTCGGTTGTTCTCCTTAATCTCCCTTATCCTAGCGTGTAGGGCATCGCGTTGCGACACGTATTTACTGGCCTCCTCCTCATGCGCCGCTATCTTCTGCCGTAGCTCGCTCAGCTTCTCCCTTAGGCTGTAAATCTCCTCCTCAATCTTCCCAATATCAACGTCTACACTCATCTCAGCTCCAACTCCCCCTCAGTCAATACTCTGGATAATGTGGAGTGCAGCTCCACAAACCCCTCCATAGTTGTTGAAGACACAGGTATTAAAGGTGTTGACGAGCTTATGAACCTAAGCCCGTTCATAACGTCGCGTACAAACATCATCTGCATCCCCTTAAGCTTAGCTCCCGCATCCACTTCAAACGCCTCTTCTGACTCATGCCATCCCAGTATGCGCTTAATATACCTACGTGGAACGGCGTCGGCTTTTGTTAATACTAGTACTGTGGGTAGGTTTAGAACTAGCTTAACAGAGGTTGATAGGAAGAGGGAGGCTGCGAAGTTTCTGGGGCTTATGCAGAACATGGGGTCTAGGAGGAAGAGCATGGCCGTGGAGTCTCCCCTCAGCGTGTTGGCTATTATACGCCCCTCCTTCCTAAACGCGAAGATCTCCATCTGGCCGGGGGTGTCCACCAGCATCCAGTCAGCCTTAATCCCCGACATGGCATCCTTAAGCTCCTCAATATGCTTAACAACCTCCCTTATAGAAGCTACTAGAGCGGAGTTGGGCCCAAGGCTTCGTATAGCCATAACCCTCTCGTAGTCAACGAACTCCCTAACATCAACATCCGGCTCGTATGGTAGGCTCAGGACAGCTGGGTCTAGGTTCACAGTAGCTACTATCTGCTCCTGATCCCTAAGCCAGTCGCTGAAAGCCCCTGTAAGCGTCGTCTTACCCGAGCCAGCCGTTCCCACAATATACACCGCAAACAAACCACAAGCCACCGCTCCCAGAATACCCGACAATTAACCAACAAACACTCTATTTATCCTTAGAATCCCCCGGCCATGTAGAGTAGGTAAAAACAGGCCCAGGACCGTAAAATATCTAAAAGAAACGCCATAATCTTTACACTTTCTTTAAACGATGCTACATGAATTTAAAAAGGCTGGAGCTGCTGGGTTTAGGGGACATTTTTATTCTATCGTTACCGTATTTTCTTTATCCGTTATGTTGGATGAAGAAACCTGCGGTTTACTGCTTAGGCTATGCTGCGTAGGCCCTAGTATGGTTAGGTATTTGTCTAAAAGGGCTTTGGGACGTTTAGCTGAGATGGATTCCCTGTTTTTGGATTTCTTAGATATGGAGGATGAGCTAAGGGTTGATGCTGGGGCCTGACTTAACCCTCCGCGGTGCTGTTGAGTTAATTAGGGGAGGTAGCTTAGAGGCCCTGCGTCTGGCTGAATACTGCTACGGAAGGATAGAGGAGCTTAATGATAGGCTGAAGGCCTTCATAACAGTCTTCACAAGGGATGAAAATACCCATAGCGTATCAGAGCCTCTGCTCGGTGCTCCAATCTCTTTGAAAGACCTCTTCTACACAAAAGACAAGCCAACTACAGCTGGTTCTAGGATTCTAGCGGGTTTCAAGCCCAGCTTCAACGCCCCTGTGGTGGACGCCCTTAGTAGCTCAGGAGCTCTCATAATAGGTAAGACTAACATGCATGAGTTTGCCTTTGGAGTTACGAATAAGAACCCGCATTATGGGGTTTGTAGGAATCCTTGGGATAGGGAGCGTATCTCAGGGGGCTCCAGCGGGGGTTCCGCCGTCTCGGTTGCAGCAGGTATGTGCCTGGCCTCTCTTGGTACTGATACAGCAGGCTCCGTCAGGATTCCAGCCAGTCTATGCGGAGTCGTGGGGTATAAACCAACCTACGGCATGGTAAGTGCGAAGGGAGTAATCCCCCTGAGCTGGACGCTGGACCACGTAGGTTTCCTCACCAGGAGCGTAGAAGACGCTGCCCTGCTCATGAGGATAACAACATCCCATAGACCTCCTGCTGAGCCGCTGGAGTATAGCATCAAACCAGCCGAGCTTAAAGGGATTAGGATAGGGATTCCCCGCAACTATTTCCTAGAGCATCTACAGGAGGATGTTGAGAGGGTCTTCTATGATGTTGTTGATATTCTTCAGAGGGAAGGAGCTAAAGTGCGTGATATAACAATTGAAGCCGTGGAGCAGATGGTCAGGGTTAGGTATGTAATAGTCCATGCTGAGGCCGCTGCGTATCATAAGCGCTTCATACGTGATAGGTTCAACGAGTATGGGGAAGATTTGAAGAGGAGGCTTGCGGAGGGGGCTGTTATCCCTGCCTCCACGTATATAAACGCCCAGAGGCTCAGGAAGAAGCTGGTGGGGAGCTTTAGACGGGTTTTCAAGGAGGTTGATATTTTGTTGACACCCACTACCGCTGTAACAGCCCCTAGGGTTGATGAGGAGAACGTTGCTGTAGGTGATGTTGTTATGGATATTAGGCCGGCGTTGCTTAGGTTGACTGAGCCGTTTAACGTCGTTGGGGCCCCTGTGTTGAGCCTGCCGGCTGGCCTCTCCAGAGAAAGACTACCAGTAGGCCTTCAAGCCATAGCTGATGTGATGGACGATGATACTTTACTCTCCATAGGGATGGCTCTAGAGTCTGTTATAAAGCCTATTGGGAACCCTTAGCGCTTAGCCACCACTCCAGATACTCCCTATGATAACGCCTCTTCCTACTCTCCTCAAACCTCCTAGCCATCCTCTTCTCCCGCTCAACCAACAGCTCCTGAGCAGTGTAGGTGGAGCCGCATCTACTACAAACATACTGCCTCACCTCACGGTCGTAGAAAAGCGAGTTAACACCACACTCAGGGCATAGGGGCACCTTACTCACACCTCTTCCATAACTCCCGCTACGCCCTTATTTTTTAAGATTCCCCCACGAGTGTTAAGGAGCTACTCAGCCCTTACCCTTGGAATCCTCCGCCTCACCGAGAGTAGGAGTAGTAGGAAGGGGATTAGGAGGAGCAGCACAGCGGCTAGAAGCGTTGTAGGATCGTCGCCGTAGAAGAAGATGGGCAGAGGCCCTATGAGGATGACGCCGCCTCCTACAACCTCACCCCTCCCCGGATGCTGGGCCAGGAGGAGGATAAACGGGAGAGCAGCCGCTAGCAGTACTAGGATGATAATCAACGCCAGCAAAGGAGCTGGGTTATCTACCCGCCAAGCCATGGCTCAACCCCCAAAGGTGAACAGTATAAAAACCAACGATAACAAAACAACAACCAACAGGGCAATTAAAACACCCTTTCCTCCACTCACCACAATTGGGATAGGCCCTATCAGAAAGACTCCAACCCCCTTAGCGTTGGACTCCCCACCCTCTCCAAGGCCTCGGAAGATGAGCAAAACTAGGAGAACAACGGCCATTACCAGGATTAATGGGACTACCAACAGTATTAACGCATCCGCCATCTCCTTTTCCTTAAAAATTATTATCCCAACTGCGATTATTTATTGTTGATATAAGCCTTAATATAAGGTAACGTTAGTTGAGATGTAGCGAGGTGTGGATATAGAATGGCATTAGGTATGGCCGGAGCATACGACAGAGCGATAACGGTATTTTCGCCGCAGGGTAGGTTGTATCAGGTGGAGTATGCGTTAGAAACCGTAAGGTCGGGCTCAACAGCGTTAGCCATAACATGCAGGGAAGGAGTTATCTTGGCTGTAGAAGAACGTATGCACACAAAGCTCCAAACCCCTGATTTTTCTTGGAAACTATTCCAAGTTGACGAGCATATAGGAGCTGCTGCAGCAGGTCTGAACTCAGATGCCAGGGTTCTGGTGGATAACGCCCGTATATACTCCCAGACGCTTAGGCTCTCGTATGACGAAGACCCTACCGTGGAGGCTGTGGCTAAGAGAATAGGAGACATAATGCAGATATACACCCAGCACGCAGGCGTAAGGCCATTCGGAACAGCCCTTCTATTAGGGGGTGTGGACAAAACAGGCCCAAGGCTCTTCTACGCAGAGCCAAGCGGCCTCGTTCTAGAATACTCCGCCTGGTCAATAGGTAGAGGTGCAGATAAAGTCAAGGAGTCTCTAGAATCAACATACAGGAATGACATGACGTTAGACGAGGCGTTGAGGCTGGCTTTGAGGGCGTTGGTGGATTCAGTTGATAAGATTGATGAAGGATGGTCGGCTAGGGCTGTGAGAATCCCCGTTGATACTAGGCTCTACACGCAGATATCCAAGCAGGAGCTAGAGTCTATACTGGCTCCCCTGCTGGAGGAGAAGAGGAAAGGCCAGAGATAGAAATGGAGATGGAGGGTGATGCCCAAGCAGAAGGAAGGCTTCACCATAGCTAGATTAACAAAAGGCTCAATAACCTTTGAAATCCTAGTGGACCCCGACAACGCGTTACGGTATAAGATGGGGGAGAAGGTTCCAATATCCAAGATAATCGTCTATGAGGAGGTTTACAAGGACTGGAAGAAGGGAACTAGGGTTTCCGAGGCTGAGCTGAAGAAGGCCTTCGGCAAGACGGATATAATGCAGATAGCCGCTAAGATTCTTGACGAGGGGGAGCTGCAGGTTACAGCCGAGCAGAGGAGAAAGCTGATAGAAGATAAGAAGAGGCAGATAATAGACTTCATAACCAAAAACGCCATAGACCCGCGTACAAACATGCCCCACCCACCCCAGCGTATAGAGCTGGCTATGGAGGAGGTTGGGATATCAATAGACCCCTTCGCGGATGCTAAGCAGCAGGCCATGAAAGCTATAGAGAAGCTGACCCGTGTCCTCCCGCTGAAGATAGGGTTTATGCGGGTGAAGATACGTATGCCCGGCGAGTTCGTCGGCAGGGCTTACGGAATAGTGAGGAGCATGGGAAAGATGCTGAATGAAGAGTGGCTACGGGACGGCTCTTGGGTATGCGAAGCTGAGATACCGACAGGGCTTCACATAGAACTTATAGAGAAGCTGAATAAACTATGCTCAGGAAGGGTTGAGATAACACCTATGCAGTAAAAACGGTGAGAGCTGGGTATGTATTACTTCAGCGATAAAGAGATAGTCGTCCCAGGGCAGCTGCTGACTGACGACCCAAGCAAAAGCGGCCCGGGAACATATGTGTACAACGGCAAGGTATACGCAGCCCAAGCGGGCCTAGCTAAGCTCAGAAACGGCGTTATAACCATAATCCCCGTGAAATCGCCTTATAAACCGGAGCCCGGGGACTGGGTTATAGGGGTTGTGGTGGATGTTAAGCCCAATTCTGTTGAGGTTGACTTAGGTGGGTATAATTTTGCTGTTATACGTTATTCGGAGCAGATGCAGCCCCCGCAGAACGTTAAGATAGGTGATGTAGTCTATGCCCGTGTTAAGAGCAGCGGACTAAAAGGTGTTCTGCTGGATGCTGATGATCTGCGGAAGATAGAGGAGGGGATAATAATCTCGATATCCCCCGCCCACATCCCCCGTTTAATAGGGCGTAAAGGCTCTATGATTAACATGATAAAACGCGAGACGGGCTGCAGCATAACGGTAGGTAGAAACGGTTTAATAGTAGTCAGCGGCCCTACCTCGGAGGGAGAGTTCACAGCAATCTCAGCCATTAGGCTTATTGCATCTGAAGCCCACTCGGCTGGGCTTACAGATAGAGTCGCTGCGTTACTCAAGCGTAGTAAGGAGCGTGTGTCGGGTAATGATGCTGGAGAACAGGCAGGTTAAACTAATAGATGAAAACGGCATAAGAGTAGATGGCCGTAGGCCTGATGAACTAAGGCCCGTGAAGATAGAGGTAGGCGTGCTGGACAACAGCGACGGCTCAGCTTACGTGGAGATGGGCCGAACCAAGATATACGCAGCGGTCTTCGGCCCCAAGGAGGTTTACCCAAAACACCTAGAGCAACCCGACAGGGCTATACTAAACTGCAGGTACCACATGGCTAGTTTCAGCGTAGACGAGCGTAAGCCTCTAGGAATGACGAGAAGGGAGATAGAGTTGTCGAAGGTAATAAGACAAGCCCTCGAGACGGTAGTATTCCTAGAAGAGTATCCCAGGACGATGATTGATATCTTCGTGGAGGTTATTCAGGCTGATGGGGGGACAAGAACAGCAGGGATAACAGCAGCCTCTCTAGCCTTAGCCGACGCGGGGATAGCCATGAGCGACCTTATAGCAGGGGTGGCGGTTGGGAAGGTTGAAGGCCGTCTAGTCCTAGACATAAACGACTTGGAGGACAAATACGGAGAAGCCGACATGCCAGTTGCTATACTCCCAAGACTAAACTCAATCGTACTATTCCAGCTAAACGGCAGAATGACTCTAGAAGAGGTAAAGCAAGCCCTTGCTATGGCGAGGGAGGGAATAAACAAAATCTACCAACTACAGGTTGAGGCGCTTAAGAGGAGGTATTCAGTCAATCAAATAGATGAGGGGCAGTAATATGTTGATAGATGCTAAGAACCCTAAGAACTACCAGATAAAGATTATGCAGAACAGGATATACGCCCTCCTGAGGCAGGAGAAGAGGCTTGACGGCCGTAGGCCCGATGAGCTTAGGCCAATAACGATAACAACTAACGTCATCGAGAAGGCTGACGGCTCGTCCTTGGTTAAGATGGGTGGAACCAAGATACTGACGGGTATAAAAGTGGAGTTGGGAACACCATACCCAGACAGGCCTAACGAGGGGG
>DQVM01000068.1 GCA_015661775.1 Candidatus Caldarchaeum subterraneum
CAGATAAATAATCAGGTGAGATGATATTAATAGGTTTTAAATCAAGGAGGTTGTAGACGCTACAAGGGCGGGTACGTAGGGTTTGTAGGGGAAGCTTATTATAATGGGATAGCCATTAGATAGTTAGTTTATCTATGGAGAGGTGCTGTGGTGTTGATGGAGGAGATAACCCCTGAAGAGGCTTTGGCTAGGCTCTTTAGGCTGGGTATTATAGTCTCTTTGATAAGCGTTTTGCATATGCTAACCCTCCTGCTGCCTTGGTATGTTATAGACTCTTCACCCTTCTTAAGGAGCTATTTCCTAGGTTACTTATCTACTGAGAGTTTAATCTTCTCAGTAGCGGGTGGCGTCATGGCGGGCCTAGGCCTGCTGGTCTCCACGTTTGTAAGCTCCTTAAACAAGGTAAGGCTCATAATGGCCGTCATGACCTTCGTCGGAGCCGCTCTAATGCTGATATCGCCGTTTTACCTCCTCATGGTAAAGATACCTGCGTTGGCGGTGCAGGGGAAACTGGAGTGGGGCTTCTTCCCCTCAGTAATAACCCCTATAGCCATGCTGGCTATCGGGTTCCTAATAGCGAAACCCGGCTTCTCGGGAGAAGCCTCGTATGGGGGTTATGTAGCCCCGGCTGTAACGCCGCCGGTTAGGGCATATACCCCAAGGCCTGCCCAGTTTTCCCCATCGGTGTCGGAGGGGGTTGTTAGAGGAGCTGCAGCCAGTCTTGTTCCAGCTGATGAAGTAGAGCCGGGGACGATATGTAGTATCTGCTACTACGAGATTGAGGATGCTGATACCGCCGTAAAATGCTCTTCATGTAGCATGGTGTTTCACAGGGATTGTGCTGAGAGCTGGGTAAATCTAAACGGCGTATGCCCCAACCCCAACTGCCAGAGGCCTGTTACCCTATAACTGGCCTAAGGGTATCCTTGGTTATTATATCCATCAACTCGGAAGCCTTTACACGTATCTGCTGTTTCGTATCCCTATCCCTAACAGTAACAGTATCATCCTCCAACGTCTGGTAGTCTATCGTTATGCATAGGTTAACTCCTATCTCATCCGCCCTAGCGTATCTCCTCCCGATTGAACCAGTATCATCATATACCACGTAACATGGGTTGGGGACCCGCCTTAAGCTTGAGTATATGCTGTAAGCCTTTTCATCTAATCCATCCTTCCTCATCAAAGGAAGGACAGCAGCCTTCACGGGAGATACCCTCCTAGGTAGTTTAAGCACAGGCCAGCCCCTCTCATCCTCGGAGTAGGAAAACTCCAGCAAAGCGTATAATGTACGTTCTATACCGAAGGAGGGCTCTATAACGTGGGGTGTTACTTTCCTTCCATTATGCTGAACCGCCAGCTCCTCGCCTGAGAACCTAGAGTGTGTGCTTAGGTCGTAGTCCGTCCTGTAGGCATTTCCGACTATCTCCTTCCAGCCGAATGAGAACCTAACCTCTAGGTCGAAGTTACCCCCAGAGTAGTGGGGAGTCTCCTCAGGTAGCAGATGCCTGAACCTAATACTCTCAAAAGGAATACCTAAACTCATGTAGAACTGCGTCTCCCTAGCTAGGTAATAAGCCATATACTGGTTGGGAACCACCCCCTCCTCCACAGCATCCTTAGCGCTAATCTCCACAACCTCCGGCCGTTCTTTCAACTGCTCTTCACGGGTTAAAATCCTAATCTTAACATCTCTCACCTCGTCGAAGCTGGGGTGAGTATTGAGGTCTTCAGGGGCTATGAACATCTCTATCTCCATCTGCGTAAACTCCCTTAGGCGGAATAAAGACTGACGGGGCGATATCTCGTTACGGTAGGACCTGCCTACCTGAGCTATGCCGAAGGGCAGTTTACAGCGCATAGAGTAGTAAACCCTCTTAAAGTCTAGGAATATGTTCTGGGCAGTCTCAGGCCTTAGAAAGGCAACCTCACCAGCCGCGCCTATCTCTGTCTTAAACATCAGGTGATGCGGCTTAATCTCTCCAAGCTCCCCCCCGCAGCTGGGGCAGCGTATGTTATGCTCCGCTATTACTCCCTCTATCTCCTCCAAGCTCTTCCCCTCAACGGAGATGGATATGACCTCCTCAATCAGGTGATCAGCCCTGTAGATTCTTCCACACCTCCTACACTCCGTCTTAGGGTCTGTGAACTTATCCACATGCCCAGAAGCCTTCAAAGCTGTGTAGGGGAGGATTATAGAACCGTCTATCTCGTAGATGTTTATCTTCGTTTCCCTAAGTATGAAGAACTCACGCCAATACTGGATTATGTTATGTTTCATCAAGGAGCCTAGCGGCCCTAGGTCGTAGAAACCGGCGGGGCCGTGGTATATCTCAGCGGTTGGGAAGAATATCCCCCTCCTGACAGCTAGGTCCACTATCTTATCCAGCAGAGCCTTAGTCATGCCCAGTACACCTTAATCTATTGTTGTGTTTATTCAAAGACCGGAAATAATAACGTTAATATGGGAGCTAAGCCCTATAATAAATAACAACGAGAAAAGAGGGGCTGGTGATGTTCTCAACACGTCAAAGAGAGCAGGACATTAGAATGCGTCTCCTCTCCTTAACACAGGACCAGATGCGGGAGGTAGTTGATATAATAAGAAAAACCAATCTTCTTATAGAGAACTTCTGCAACGATAAATCATCACAGGAACTAGAGACGCTTTACCAAGAAATACTAAAAACAGAATTCCACGCAAGGGAGATTAAACGCTCAATAGAAGATGAGGTAACCAACTTAGGGGCTTTGCTAACGAATAAAGAGGACTTCATAAGGCTAATTAACGGTATAGATAAGATAAGCGATATAGCTGAAGGAGTTGCTTTCAGGGTTCTTAGCCTATCTAGGACGAAGCTGAAAGTGAACAAGGATATTATGCGGGATATGTGCATTCTCAGTGATAGCGTTCTAAAAGCCGTAATCCGACTCCGAGAGGCTGTCTTAGCCATAACCCTCAACAACGAAACCTTCAAGAATAAGGTGAAGGAGACGGAAGACGCTGAAAGGGATGTTGATGATAAGTATAGAAACTTAGATTTGGCTATACTGCAGAGCGAGATGCGTATCCCCCAGCTGCTACTTTCTAGGGAGATAGTATCAATGCTGGAGGATATAGCCGACAAGGCAGAGGAGGTCGTGGAAAACCTCCGGGTGCTGGCGTTTGTAATACTTTAGTCACCAGCCGGCATGAAGGCTACAGCCTCCCTGATTCAGGACAGTCTAATAGTATGGGATATTGAAGAGTCCCGCAGCTTATACAGGATAGGCTTCTACGGAAAACCGCTAGGAATCCCGAAACCTAAAGATGCTAGCTTTAACTCTCCTCTAATCCTAGACCTGATAGAGGCAACTTACTTGGTGGAGAAAAACATGTTGAGAATAACAAGAGAAGGGAGGGAGATGCCGCTTGAGGAGATAAAGGAATACGGTGAGAGAACTTATGAACGGTTTATGGATAAGTACTTGGTTTACCGGGACTTGAGGGAGAGGGGCTTCATCGTAACGCCGGGGATAAAGTTCGGGAGTGATTTTGCTGCATATAAGCACGGCCCCGGAATAGACCACGCCCCGTTCATAATACAGGTAAAGGAGGTTAAAGATTGTTTATCTGCTTTCGACATAGTACGTTCAGGTAGGCTAGCTACATCTGTTCGTAAACATTTTACGATAGCTATCCCAGATAGGAAATCAGGAAGAGTAACCTACTTGGTGTTTGAATGGTTCAAAGCCTAACCCTCTAACTCTCCGTCAGGTGTTTCTCTAGATTTCTCGCATATCCCCTTGAAGAGGATACTGTCATCCTGTTCACCCAATTCATGATAGTAGATACTTATTGTCTGTTGCATGCCTTTAGAAAGGCTTCTATGAGTTCTCAGGTCACTTTTCTATAAAGCACATGTATAATATTATCCTGCCTACGTATCTCAAGAACCTCCTGCTTCATATCCTTAGCCCACTTGATCATATCCACCTCAGTAGCCGGGTCTTGAGTTACTACGTAAAGGGACTCTCCTTTCTTTACATGCTTAAAGAAGTAATCGCCCACGATAGTAAGTATCTTCTCGCAGGTTTCTGCAAGGACTATTATCTTATGCTCCGGGAATGTTTTAAAGCAGGCTACCTTCCCCGTTCTCAGCTTCTCCTCGTATATGGCCTTAGCTTCTTCACCTGCTAGAAGACCGGAGTCTAAGGGGTTTTCAACTGCTCGGAGCTGGACGACCCAAGTCTTATACGGGTTTTTCACGATATTCTCCACTATATTCTCGTTGATTGAGGTGATCTCGCAGTTGAAAGGCGAGTATAAAGCCCCTACGTAATTTGGTGTCTCTACTGTGGCTAGGGATGAGCCTTTCTTAATAGAGCTACCTACGGGTCTAGGCTTTATCCTAGTAGGCCTACCAACCCTGTAGAAGAATGGAAGCGTAAGCCCAACCTGATATAAGTTCTCTCCCACCCCACGAACCCAAATATCATTTTCAACATCATAATAAAGGTCGTCAGGAATTTCACAGCCCTCGATGTTCATAACGCTACTAATGTAATTAAAATAAAATTGGATTTATTAAAAATTTGGTTTATACCTCTTTTACGATGGGGAATCTTATCAAGTTGCCGTATTCCGTCCAGCTGCCGTCGTAGACTTTTACATTCTTGTAGCCTAGTAGATACTTTAAGACAAACCACGTGTGGCTGGCTCTCTCCCCTATTCTGCAGTAGGTTACTATATCTTTATCAGATGTTACGCCTTTTTCTCCGTAAAGTTTCTTGAGTTCCTCAACGGATTTGAAGGTTCCGTCATCGTTTACGGCTTGGGCCCACGGTATGTTGACTGCACCGGGTATGTGGCCTGCCCTCTGGGTCTGCTCATTCGCATACTCCGGGGGTGCTGTTATCTCGCCCTTAAACTCGGCAGGCGACCTTACGTCCACTAGGACAAGATTTGGGTTTGCTGCCTTTAGCTTCAGCAGGTCTTGGAGGAAGACTCTATCCTCTAGGTTTATCCTCTTCACTTTATACTGCGTCTGTGGGTAGTTTGGTACTTCTTTGGTAAGCTCCCCTACGTCGTCTATCCACTTCTTCCTCCCCCCGTTGAGAATCTTAACGTCGTCGTGGTCGTATAGCTTGAAGACCCAGAAGGCGAATGCTGCGAACCAGTTGTTATAATCGCCGTAGAGCACTACGGTTGTATCATTCGCTATGCCGAGCCTGGACATGAGTTTCTCAAAGGCTTCAGGGCCTATTATATCACGTTGAACAGGGTCGTTCATGTCCTTCCTCCAGTCAACCAGAACAGCCCCGGATATGTGGCCTTGTTCGTAAGCCAGCTTAGGGTCGTAGTCAACCTCAACAATCCTGACCTTGGGGTTATTCAAGTTGTTCTTGACCCACTCTATGTCAACTATAGCCTCTGGGTGGGCATATTGTGTCATACGGTAATATTATGTATAACGTCGTTTTATAAATTTTTTATATACTCAATATATTGTAGTAATAATATGGATAATATACCTATCTAAGGATGCAGACCCCATCCTCCACCACACACTCGCTGTAAACTACGAGAATCCATCCCCTGTCGTATTCCGTGCCGTCGCTTGCTTTTTGGGTTGCGAAGAGGCCGTAGGAAGGGGCGTGTATAACTAGGTTATCCACCATAAACTCCTCCTCAAGAATAAACCTCTTCCCGCTGAAGCGGCCTAGTCCAACTATCCACTTAGCACCCCTATCACCCAGTCGTTTAACGTAGTTAATCCTAGCAACCTTAGCACCCCCGTTCAATACATGCCGAGCCTCGTCAGGGACATTTATCGAATCGTAGTGGTACGCGGGCATTAGCTAGGCTTTATTTACGCGAATAATATTAACATATACAGAAGATGGGTTTTGGTCTTCAGCAGGATTGGAGGCAGGTAATAAACGTGTTGCAGGAAATCGCAGAAGACTACAACCAAGTAAACAAGCTGCTCTCCCTAGGGAATGATCTTAAGCTACGCCGCGACGCCGTTAAAGATAACCTAAGTAACATGCGTAGGGTGCTTGACCTAGGGTGTGGAAACGGGGTTTTCACCAAGATAGCCTATGAAGAGAACCCTGAGATGGAGGTGGTGATGGTGGATATCCTCCCTGAGATGCTCCACTACGCAAAACAAGTGGAGAAACCTAAGACTAACGCAGTCCAGGCCCTATTCGAGAACCTACCGTTCAGAAACGGGGTTTTCGACGCTGTTATAACAGCCTTCGCGCTGCGGGATGCCGCGGATGGATATAAGACGCTCGACGAAGTGGATAGGATACTACATAGGGATGGCCGTTTTATAGTTTGTGACCTCATAAAACCCGATAATACGTTGCTTGAGAAGCTGTTTGGGTTCTACTGGCTCGCTGTATCACCTCTGCTAGGTATTGTGGCTGCTGGGAGGAAAGGAGCTAAAGTATGGGTTATCTGGAAGACGTACAGGAGATGGCCTAAGTTAAGCTCTTTTATCGAAATAATCAGGAGTAAATTTCCAAGATATGAGTTGAGGAGGAAGATGCGGTTTGGGGTTTTTGTGGCTGTTTTTAGAAGGTCTTGAGATGTTTATCCGTATTTATACTGAACTCCATGGCCCCCTCTTTCATGGCCGAAGTCAACAACCCCCGGAGGCCCTATTACCCCGCATGTCCCGCATGAGACGCATGCTACGTGGTCGAACCTCACCTTTCCCTCAGCTATATCCTTGCTGGTCTCTTCAAGAGCCTCTGCTACATTCCCTAAGCGGCTTAGGTTGTAGTTGAACAGGTCCTTATACGATGCGAAAACCCCTTTCTGAGTAACTAGAGTGTAGCAGTTCACAGGGCAAAGGGGTATCCACGCCTTCCTAGAATCCATAGAAGCCAGTTCGAAGTTTACTTTTATGTGGGAGTATTCCTTATCTTCTTCATAATCTAAGAGGCCTGTCCTCTCTTGAATACGCTGTATCGCATCCCTCTCATCACGGCGCTTAAGCTCTCCGTTATGCACTATTCTCTTTGCCAGACCAAGTTTGAAGGCTAGGCTGGGGATGGTTTTGTAGAATAGAGGTTTCTCTAGGAGTTTGCTGTTCTTCTCCGATTTGCTTACATCTTCGTAGATGGGCTTTAGTAAATCCTTATACCGTGAAAGGCTGTTGGCTGAGAAGTCGTTGTTCTTTTTAGCGTGTATATACGTCTTAGCGGCCATTATACCCGTCGCTATTGCTCTACGCATACCGTCTATCAACGCTCCTATCTTGACGAAAGCTCCAAGAGCATCGCCAGCAACTAGAAAACCCGAGGTGTAGGGTGTTTGGAGGATGGTCTTATAGCCTCTAGGTATGTTATGAGCCGAGTACTCAACCAGCTCCCCCCCTTGAATATAATCTTCTACGAATGGATGGGTTTCCATCTCCTCCACTATATCCAGAGGTTTTCCCAGCTCTGTAGGTGATGATATGCTGGCGTCAATTAGCGAATCAAGCCCAGCCACTATACCTATCGATATTGTTTCTTTATTTGGATAGATAAATCCACCTCCTATTACAGAGTGCATGAAATCCCCCAGCAGGTATATCGCCTTGAACCCCTCCCCCGCCTTGAACCGTTCCTCCACCAAGCTGGGGTTTAACTTGTATACATGCTTAACCCCATGGTAAACATGCTCTGGCTTAAGTCTATCTCTCAACCCTGCTTGAGCAGGCAGGTGCGAGGTGACGCCGCTGCAGTCTATAACAACGTCAGCATACAGGTCCTCGCCCTCGGAGACTACTCCAACCACTTTATTATCCCGCCAAAGAAGCTCCTCAACTGACTTCCCAGTAGCAAGCATAGCCCCCACCTCAACAGCCTTCCGGGCGAACCACCTGTCGAACCGGGCTCTCAGAACTGTATAGTCATGCCCCGTGTTTATGTCCAGCATGGTGAACCCAAGCTTGGTGGCTAGTGAATCCTTATCCATCTTTAGAATCCTATACTCGGCCCTGCCGTTCTTCTCCACCGGGTTCTGTAGAGCGTATAGCTCGTGGTATACTATCTTCCTTTCAAGAGGAGCCTCTGCCTCGAATTCAGGAGCTATATCCATTATGCTGTATCCGGGTAGGTATCCGCCGAATAGTATGCCGCCTGTCATGTTCCTATGGCCTGGGACTTTCGACTTCTCCAGTATCAGGACTTCATGCCCTTCTCTGGCTAGTGTTATGGCTGCTGCGGAGCCGGCGGGGCCTGCTCCCACTATTATTACGTCAAATTTCTCAGCCACTTCTTTACTCTCCTCCGCTTAGGTATTCAATTATCTTAGGGAGTATCTTGTAGAGGTCATCCTTTACGGCGTAGTGGGCTATTTCGAATATCGGGGCTTTGGGGTCTAGGTTTACTGCTACTATGTTCTTGGAGCGTATCATCCCTACCCTATGCTGAACAGCGCCGCTTATCCCTAGTGCTATGTAGATTTCGGGTGCTACCGTCTTACCTGTCTGCCCCACCTGCCTGTCCTTCGTCACTATACCCTCCAGCTCCTTAAGCTCGGCGTATATCAAAGCCCTAGTAGCGCCTATCTCAACCCTGAGGCCGTATTTCTCCCGGAGTATAGTGGCAAGTTTCTCAGCCAGCTCATACCCCTCCCTAGGGCTACGGGGCCTCCCTTCACCATCCCTAAGTATTCCTAGACCAAGGCTTATTACCACCTGAGCGTTCTCCAGGTCTATAGGGCTCTTAGGTACTTTCTCCTCCTCGATTATCTGGATTATGAAATCCTCATCTGCAGGTGTTGGTGTGAAGCGTATAGCTTCTCCTCTTCTTCCGGGTTGTCTGGGGAGGGGGTTGAAGTTTCCAGGCCTGATGCTGGCTATCTGCGGCCTGTGGCGGGGGGTGTATATCTTGGCTATGCGGGTGGCGAAGTCGGGCCTTATCTGGGCTAGCGTATTCTTGTATGTTGTGCGGGTTGGGCCGAAGAAGTAATCCTCAACCTCCAGGTCTATGTTATCTGTAGCTAGGCCTGTTTTAAGCCTATAAGCAACTCTGGGGGATAAGTCTCTACCCAGCTCATCCGCTATGAATAGAAAAGCGTATGGCTTATATTGCTTCACCATCTCGACTAATATTCTCGTGTAGGGTAGGCAGATGTAGCTCTTGAGCCAAGGTTCGTCGGCGTAGAGCACGGCGTCGGCGCCGTATTCGAAGGCTTCCTTTACTGCGTTATCCAGCTGGTAGCCTATCATAACCGCCACTACCCTCTGCTGTATCTTGTCAGCTATCTTCCTCCCGGCCGCGATAAGCTCCAGAGAGGGTTTGGTAAGCTTCCCGTCATCCACCACTACGTAGACCCATACATCCTTGTACTGGCTCAGCTCCTCCAGGCTTAGGCCGCTAAACTGCCCTTGCGACAAGCTTCACACCCCCAAACAGCTCGTCCAGCAGGTGCTTGAGCGTAAACACGCCGATTATGTTCTTCTCCCTAAGCTCCATCACCAGCTCCTCAGGGAGGTTCTGCACCAAATCACCCTTCTTGAAGGGCCCGTACTTGCCTCCCCTCCACTCGAATTCATCAACATCACGTTCGAATACTAGGCTCTCGCCCACTATCTTCTGGACAGGCGGCTTCCCTATCTCCATGCCTGGGCCTACTATCGTAGGTGAACCTGAGAAGCCCAGCCTACTTGGGTCGGCGCCTATGTAATCGGCGTCCCAGACCTTAACCTTCTTAACCTGCCCCCGATAGCCGTTTCTCTTCGCCTTCTTCTGGTAGCTGGCTGGAGGTATCTTTGGGGTGTATTCGGTGTGTATGGTAAGTAGGCAGGGTAGGGGTATCCTAAGCCTCTGAACCAGATTCCCCACCCTACGTGAAGCCACTATAATACGTTCATCTGGGAATATCTCAAAATCCCTGACGAAGGCCACGTGGGGTATGAGCTTACCCAGCAGCTCCCCCAAGCCCTCAGCCGTCTGGGGCCCTGTGTTACCTGTCTCCCCGTCGCTTGTCTTCATACCAGCTATGATTATGAAGTTATACACATCCTCCAGGGCTGAGTGGAGTCTGTTAAGAAGCTCCTCCCTAGTTATCTTTCCTTCTGCAAAGAGCTTAACAGCACTATCCCCTATCGTGGAGAGGGTTGAGTATATCTTGTTGGGTATCAGGTTCTCGCGGTAAAGCTCCTCTGCTTTTCTCTCAATCTCAGCAGCGGATGCTCCTGATTCAACCATGTTTATTAGATTCTTTACTGCGTCTGCATGTATGTCGATTATCTTTTTTACTCCAGCTGAGAGTGCGTATGCTGTGGCCAGCGTGTCCGCCCCTGCCATACGTCTGTCGCTTAATACTATATTTTCGTCAACCCCGTATATCGGCATGCGGGGTACGTATCTGCTCTCCTGATTCGGCTCGTATAAGTCCTGCATGATGGGTACTATCTTGGGTTCAGGCCCCATGCTTACCGCTATAATCTTACCTCCCACCGCTTGCCGTAGGTAGTGGGCTGCTTGAAGCGCCTTGGAGTCGTGGGGGTTCATGACTAGGTCCATCTCCTCACGCCGTAAGACGCCTGAAACCGTTATCACGCCTGTTGTCCTGGCTGGAACTCCCTTAACCATGGTTATTATCAGCACATGTAGCCCCCTCTCTCTTCAGAGGCTTCTCACAACTAACTACCTAAAAACCCTATTTTCTAAAACTTCCACGACTGAATCAGAGTCTACCCGTATCTCAAGTTCGTTAAACCTGTTACGCCTAACGTTAATCCACCTAAGCTCTACATAAGCCCCGTCGGGGATTTTATCCAGCTCAACCGCCTTATCACCCCAGGCCAAGCAGCTTATCGAGAACTCACCCTCCTTAAGCCAGAACTGTATAACATTCCTAGGGCCGAATCTGGTATCAGCCTTAGAGAGGGGGGTTTTGCCGGTTATGTAGCCTCTAACCACTATGTCATGCGCCTCGTCTTTTATGTCTCGTAAACCAACCCTGTTGGGTGTTCTAGCTATGTCTGAGCATTTATCGTTAGGCAGCTTACGTATTCTGCCGTAATGTAAGTACATCCTACCCCTGTGCCTAACCTTGATAACATCATGTAGCTCTATACACCAGCTCCTAGATACCGGTTCAGATAAGGAAGCTCTCGCTAGAGAGGCCCCGTCATATAGTATGGCCGTGTCGTTAGTTACATCCACTACGTAAAACCTTAGCGAGTCTTTCAGCATGCGTCTAGCCTCTTCAAGAAGACCCGACGCGTAGAGGCTCTCGCTGGGGTTTAGCTTTAGAATCTGGGTTCTTGAGGTTAAGGTTATGCCGTCATCACGCCGCCAAGCGTCAGATACTAGAATAACATCAAACCGCCGTAGCTCTGGGGTTGTATCTTCCTGCTCCAGCCATAGGTTAGCGTAGTACGCATCTACCCCGTCGCCTAGAACTAGTTCCACCAAAGCCATTTTGACATCTTTAACCCCTACCTCCCTAGCCCTCTCAACATCCAAAACAACAGCTACAAAATCTATCTTCTCAGACCTCATCTTCATAGCTTCGCCCAGCCTGGGATAGAAGGCCACCAAGTCTGGTACTTTTTTGTTCTCAGTTTTCTGAATATGGCCTAACTTGGATAAATGCACCTCCAGCTCCCCGGTTCTTCTGTTCTCCCTAACATACCCCGCCTGAAGCTTAACTACATCTCCTGCTGTTATCTTCTGTTCCCGTAGCTGGTTGCATGCGTCATCCCAGCATACAACCTCCGTTTTCCCCGTTTCATCGCCCAGTTTAACCCTAGCCATTAACCTACCGGAGGGTAAATTATGGTATCTAACAGCCAAAACTCTGCCGACGAGGTTAACATTCCTAAGGCCTGTTGTCAGGTTTTTTATCTTAACTAGAGGATAGTTAAGGTTTTCATCTAGCTTTTCGCCGATTTCAGATAGTATATAGAGGAGCGCCCCCTCCCTAGTTAGTAGAGGAGACTCTGAGAGCATCCTTTCTATTCTCTTCTCAATCTCCTCCCTACTCAGCTCGG
>DQVM01000128.1 GCA_015661775.1 Candidatus Caldarchaeum subterraneum
CCCTTAAGGCCGACAAACCCAGAATCTCCCGGCTTAAGCCGTGGAGAATGTCAAAAAACCTAGACATACAAGGTTAACCGCCTCTGGTTTGAGGAAAGTTGACTAGCCTTAACATAGCAGGGCTCGTGCTGCGTATCCTCTTGAGCCAATCCATAACTCCCGCCACATCTCTTTACCAACATCTCTACGTAAGATTGCTTTTCACTAACATAACGGGGATGGGCCAGGTAGTAGTATCCCATCTTTATGGGATATCTAAAGTATACTTCTTCAATTTTACGAAGAGCCTTATACATCCCCTCCGACTCCAGCAGTCTCCTCAACCTAATCCATATATCGCTTCTCAACCTTAAAACAGCCGAACCCACGAACCGCGCACCAGCATCTACAGCCTTCTCCACAGTTTCTCTAAGCTGCTCCTCCCCGTCGTTTAAACCGGGGATAATAGGGTCTAGGTTTATCCCAACCCTCACCCCGTGGCTGCTGAACACCCTTACTGCTTTAAGGATGCTCCGGGCCGGGGAGGCGTTAGGCTCTATAATTCTTTTCAGATTTTCATCGACGGTTGTTAGAGACCATATTATGCTGCATCTCTCCTTATATCTTCTATGTAGGTCTAGGTCTCTTAATACTGTGCTGGATTTCGTGATTATGGTGTAGGGGATTTCTAGCCGTTGAAGTATCTCTATGCATTTTCTAGTTAGTTTATACTTCCCCTCGGCAGGCTGGTAGCAATCGGTAGCGGAGGATATGAGGACGTTAGTTACGTTTCTACGGCCCTCCTTCAGGATATCATGCAGCAAAACCTCATGGGCATTAGACTTAGCTATAACCACGTCATAAAAATCAGGAGACCATTCATAAGTTGCGTAGCAATAGACACACCTATGGGCGCATCCCTTGTAAGGGTTTATAGTATATCCCTCATCGTCTTCTCCACCGGCCTCGGAGAACTTATGCAGAAGGGTCTTGCATGGCTTACTTACATGTTCAGGGACTTCATTAGACCACCACCTATACCCCGCCATACCCTACCTAGTTACTATCCCACCGCTTGCTGATAAGCATGAGAGTAGGGTGAAAGTGCATAACCTTTGACCTTCACAATCTCCAGATTCCCCCAGTTCTACCGGTTGGAGACTAAGGATTATGATAGAGAAGGTTAGGATAGGCTTTAACCCTGTGTAGAGTTGAGATTTTTATTGTTGTTATTACGTAGCTTTGCTGGGCGTTGGGGGGTTAAGATGCTGGAAAGCCTAGAGTTTATCTTATTAGTCCTTACGGTCGTTTTCGCAATAATGGCGATAGAATATACCCATTTGATAAAGTCTGTTATGGGTCTGTTGGGCGTTGCAGCGAGTATAGGTATACTATTCTTCCTGTTGGGCGCTTACCAAGTTGCTATACTCCAGCTCCTAGTATACGCAGGTGGGATAATTGCATTATTCATAGTGGTTATACTTCTCACTAGAGGGGTGGAGGAATGAGAAAAGCCGAGGTAATAGGAGCTGCGACAACAATTCTCCTAGCCATAGTGTTCTTCTACAGCCTCTCAGGAAGCCCCCCGGTCTATAAATTCTGGGGAGACACATCGGGGCGTCTAGTATCTCCAAGCTTCTTAGAACTAGCCGTGGATATAGGGAATTATATGTGGGGCAGTCTATTTCCCGCTTTTATAGCGTTCGGCCTCGTCATACTCACGCTTGCCCTAGGCCTTACTGCTTTACTGACACGTGAAAAACAGGGTGAGGAATGATGAGCCTAGCAGTTATATACTACATATTCTTCAGCGCCCTCCTATTCATATTAGGCGCATACTGCCTAGCCACCCGCAAGAGCTTGATAAAACAGATAATAGGACTTGAGGTTATGGTGAACGCGGCCCACCTAAACTTCGTAGCCATAGCGTCTAAAGCCCCTGGGGGAATAGACCCCTACGCCCAGACGTTTATACTCCTATCCCTAGGTGTGGGAGCGTCTGTCGTGGCGTTGGCTCTGCTACTGAGCGTTCAGGTGTATAGGGTATACAGAACTACAGATATTTCTAAGCTAAAGAAGCTAAGGCGCTGATAGTATAGCTAGCGTGCTTTATTGCCAACCCACGGCCCAGCTATAGAGTAATAATATCCTAAAATACCGATATTAGGAAGGCTATCTACATGGTTAAGCTGAGGAAAACACGTTTCTGGGATTTCTTCTCCACTATATCCTACTTCCTGTTTCTTCTAGCTGTTTTGATGCTGGTTGTGGTTATAGCATACGTAGTGAATAGACTGCCTGAGCTTCTCGGAATAGCATAAAAAATAATTATAGAGTGTTTAAATCATTTACATAACCCTAGCTCTGTATACGTTTCTCCCGTTTCCTCTCCTGATTTTCAGCCCAAGTATTATAGCGGCCACTAGAATTGTCATCAGAACTATCAACGAAAGGCGGGCGGGGTCGTTGGTGACATCAACCAACGGCGGCAATTTTGTAGTAGCTGTCATCTTCTCATCCTTCTGCTCCACTACTATGGTCTCCTCAATCTCCTTTGGCTGCTGTGTCTTCTTTATTGTTACTAGATAGCTGGAGAAATGCGGTATATACAGTAGAACCTGAACACCATCGGCCGCTATCACCACAACGTACTTAGGTGTCTTAGGGGTGTTAGCTAGTATCTCGTCTATTCTATTGGCTAGTTCTATAGGCTGGTTGTTCACCAACACGGTAACCTCAGCGGGGTTGGTTACGTTTATCAGATTCCTATCCACGTCCACTATTATTATTCTAGACCCTGTTCCGTCGGGTGCTGCTATCTCCAGCTCCAGCTCATTACTGCCCACCGCTACCGGCTTGACGGTTACGTCGTTTTCCACCTTAACAACCCTCACGTCGCCACCGTCTTCTTGCTCCACATCTATCCCAACAACAGCCCCTAATCCGCTCGTGGTGTTTAGAACCTTTTCAATACTTATTGATACCTGGCCGTTTTCAATCTCCTTCCTTATCTCCTGGTATATTGTTCTATTACCTACCGTTATTATCTTCTTCTCCACCACAATCTCTACGTCTCCGGGTGTTTCTACCGAAACCTTGACTTTATGTATTATAGTATTATTGGCAGCGACAATCTCTATATTCCTCTCAACCACAGTACCGTTATCATATACTATTCTGGTTTCGGTCTTGTTTAACACCGTTGCCTCCTCCATCTCCTCAGGAGTCTCATCCTCTCTAGCAATATCCTCCATCATATTCTCAACAGCGTCTAAGAGTTCTTCAGCCTGCTTAGCTAACCTCTCAGCCTGTACTGGATTCTGGTCCAACACCTCTTGGGCGGATTGAAGCATATCCCTAATCTCCTGCAGTAGTGTGTTTATCGCAGTATTGTTTTGCGCTACCTGGCTAATCCTATCTTCTAGCCTTTGAAGCTCTTCACGCACCTCTGAAAGCGTCTCCGCTGCTTCTGCTCTTTGCTCACTTAACTCCTGAGCCGCCTCCCGCAGTTCCTTAACCCTGTCTATTACATCTCCAGCTATATTTTCAGCGGTTTCAGCAAGCTCAGCAGCTGCTTCATAGTTTCCATTCTCTATTAGTTCCCTAGCTTGGTTCAGCAGTTCACGGGCGTTTGTTAATGACCTGGCTAGATCAGCTATGTTTAGCCCGTTTTCACCCGCTTCTTGGATTAATCGAGATGCGGTATTTATCCGGTTTTCGGCTTTTCTTATCTTGTTTAACGCTTCCCTCTTTTCTTTAATTAGGGTGGCGTTGGGAATTGTCCGAGTGGCTGTTGTGGTTGTTTCATTAAACTCGAATTCTGTCTCTGTGGTTTCTACTTCGGTTGTTTCTGTCTCTGTTTCTTCCGTCTCCGTTGTCTCTGTATATTCTGTTTCTTCTGCTGTTGTTGTCTCTGTATATTCTTCTTCTGTTTCTGTCCTCTCTTCGGTCTCAGTTACGGTTGTCTGGGTAATACTACGGGTGAAATCATCTTCTTCATCATCTCTATCTCTGGTTCTGCGGCGGTTTGTGGTAAAATCCCTATCCTCCTCTTCATCTTCTTCCTCGTCATCATCCGCAACCGCTGCTGGAACCCAGAACGTTATAGTCTGCGCTATAAGTAGTAGAAGCAGCAGAGCCGCTATGTACTTGCTTACAGTAACTTTCTTAGTCATAATCTCTCGTATGTAAGATGGCTGTGGGGTTCATAAGAATGTTTTTAAATCGCATCATTTTGAGCCCCTATCGAGAAAAATAGAGCGTGTCATCTTAAAATAATGATAGGATTACCGCATAGTGGATTGAGGGAAAACGGCGATAGAGAGGCGGATGGGTATGTTGATATTCATAGTGCTTTGAAGAATCCTGTTAGGAGGAGGATTCTGGAGCTTTTATACGAGCATGGCGCCCTTAGCCCCTCCGACCTTAGGCGAATTTTGAAGATAAGCGTGGGGACTTTGTATTACCATCTAGACACGCTGGGGCCTCTTGTTAACCAGACCTCTGAGAGGAAGTATATGCTATCGGAGCTGGGGAGGAAGGTTATAGTCTCCAGTGAGATCAACCCCGTCATAGTACGCCCCTCTAAATCCTTATACTGGACGGCTCTTGAGCGGGTTTCTCTGATACCGCTTCTTGACAGGATTTATTCCTCGCATTTCCTAGGCCTGTTTACGGTTCTAGTTTTTTCGATGGTTTACGTGGGGCTTAATTTATTTAATCGCATAAGGCCGTTTATATTCTATTTCCTCCCCTCCAGCGGAGCCTCTGTCTCAGATGCTCTGTGGTCTGTTGGAAACCTCGTCTTCATATTAGTCTATTTTATAGCTGCTTTCATAGCCTTATCCCCCCGCGGCAGGGTAGGGGCCGGTGTCTTGAATGTAATTGCATTAATGGTCGCTGCTATTCTACCTACTTTACTGCTTCTAACGTACTCGCTTATGCTGTTTTACGGTATTCTGCCCTACGGTAGCTCTTCCATAACCATCGTGTATATCATCTTCTCCGTGTGGCAGCTTCTAACATACGGCGCTGCGTTGTATGTTATGGGTCTTCCCTTCAGTAAGGCTCTTCTACCCCCGCTTGCTCTATGGTATGTAGCTGAAGCCCTGACGCGTGTTCTTGGGTTGGAGTTGGTTTTCTAATATTAAGGTAATATACGTCGTTGTTGTTATTTTTCTCCTAACATGCTTCAGATAGGTGTTGGGGGGAGTAGTGACAAGACTCCTCTTGAGAAGGCTGTTGCTAAGGCTAGGGAGTTTGCTAGGCGGTTGGCTGAGCATAAGGATGAGGTTATACTTCTTACTGGAGGCGATGGCGGTATCATGCGTATAGTATGTGAGGAGTTCGTTAAAGCGGGTGGAATAACCCTAGGCGTCATCCCATACGAGGATGAGGATATAGCTGCTTCAAGCCCGCGTTACAACCCGTATAACACGATAGTATACCGGAGCGGCCAGACCTTCCAAGCCCGTAGCATAGGCCTGGTGAGGAGCTGCGACTCCTTCGCGGTGCTCGGCGGAGGCTCTGGGACGATAATAGAAGCCCACCTAGCCTACATATACCGCGTCCCCCTCGTGGTGGTGACTGACACAGGCTACGCCAGTGACAACCTTGAGAAAGCCCATCCAGACGGGTTTCTCGACCATAGGCAGGTTCAGAAGATACACTACACCAGCAACCCTGTGGAAGCCGCTGACTTGGCTTATGAACTTGCTAAAATCCGCAGCTCGGAGAGAAGGAGGTAGCTTTATCTATGCAGCAGCTTCTCTATAATATGTGAACTGGGAAGTTGAGCATGCTCTTGAGTATCATGAGAGGACTAAGCATTCTTACGTAAGCGTAAGAACTGGGAGGCATTTTCTGGATTGGCGTAACAAGCCCTACCCCTTCAAGGTCTATCTTAAACTACCTAAGGTAACGTTGCCCAGAGAATTCCCAAGACCATCCGCTGACGCCCTTAATTCCCTTACGCAGAAAAGCAGACACGAGCCTGCTATGGATTTAGGTAGGGTTGCGGAGGTTCTCTTCTTCTCGGCAGGGATAACACGTAGAATAACATTCCCCGGAGAGGTCTTTTACTTTAGAGCAGCACCTGCTACCGGGGCTCTATACGAGACGGAGCTTTACCTAGTGGCTTGGGGTGTTAAAGACCTAGAGCCGGGGGTTTACCACTTTGACCCCGGTGAGTTTGTCTTGACCAAGCTCCGCTCAGGTGTTTACAGGAGCTACGTAGCGGATGCGGTTCACGAGGATGTTAAACACCACGAGTGCGTAGTGGTGTTCTCCAGCATAGCTTGGAGAAATGCGTGGAAGTATGAGGCTAGGTCTTACAGGCACTGGTTCTGGGATGGAGGGGTTATAGCAGCTAACATGCTTGCTGTAGCCTCCGCTGAAGAGATTGAAGCAACGTTATACATGGGGTTTGTCGACGGTGCTTTAAACAAGCTTATAGGGGTTGACGGGAGGAGGGAGGCTGTTATAGCTGTAGTGGCTCTAGGCCATGCCCGGTCTCCAGATGAGGGGGAGGGGAGGGTTGATGATATACATCCTGAGGTTATGCCCCTCTCACGTAAAGAGGTTGAATATCCTGAGGTTTACGGCATACACGCTGCTTCTTCGCTAGAGTCGGGTGAGGAGCTTAGGCGGTGGCGTGCTAGATGCTGCGAAGCCGCAGGGGGTAAAGCTGGACGCGGGGAAGAGAGGTTTCAAACCGTGAGACTAAGCAGACCAGCCGCAGGTTCTCATCCTCTCTACAAGGTTATACTCAAGAGGGGCTCCACCAGGAGGTTCAGCCACCAGCCGATAACTGAGAACCAGCTATCCACGATCCTGGACAGGGCGTTCACGAGCATACCGGCTGATTTCCTTAAGGCCGTTAACGCTTACGTTGAGGCTTATTTGATAGTTAACTCCGTTGATGGCCTGGAGTCTGGGGCTTACTACTACGACGCCCCTAGCCATTCTTTGCGTGTTTTGAAGAGGGGGGAGTTTAGACGGGTAGCGGGTTACCTATGTCTTGAGCAGGAGCTGGCCGCTGATGCTAGTGTTGTCTTCTTCCTGATGTCTGACTTGGGTTCTGTCTTACGCCGGTGTGGAAATAGGGGTTATAGGATATGTCAGTTTGAGGCGGGTGTTAGGGCTGGTAGGATATACCTAAGCGCCTACGCCTTGGGTTTAGGAGCTACCGGCCTGACCTTCTACGACGATGACGTAACGCAGTTCTTCCAGCCCCACGCAGGTGATAAAAGCAATATGCTGGTGGTGGCTGTAGGTGTTCCAGCGTATAAATCCAAGTCGGGTAGGGTTATAGTGGGTGAGGTTAAGCACCCGGTAGGTTAGATGCTCTCGTTAAGTGTTTTCACAAACTCGCTAGCGCCGTCGGGGGCGGAGTATCCCAAGGCCCTAAGCGTCTTAACCAACGCAGACAACGTGGGGGCTAGGTATTGAATACTCGCAGTAACCCCCATATGGCCTATGCGTATTATATCCTTCTCATTCTCATCAACCCCGCTGCCTATAAATATCCTGAACCTCTTCTTCATAACCTCCAGCAACTCATCAAGCCGTCCCCCCACCTCCTCAGGTATGAACGCAGACGTTACAGTAGGCGAGGCGCTCCCCTCATCCGCCACCGTTCTAAACCCCATGGCTCTAAGAGCCTTCCTAACCGCCTGCGCAACCTTAACATGCCTTTCATGCCGCTCCCGCATACCTTCTTCAACAGCAGCCTCCGCAGCCTCTCTGAATGCTAGAATGGAATACGTGTTGACCGTAGCGGGGTATGGATGCCCCATATCACCCCACATATCTATGTATTTACGCCAGACCTTGAGGTTGGTGTACCATGTAAACGGTTTTGTGGAGCGTTTCTTCACATGCTCTAGGGCCTCGTCGCTGAACGCTATGGGCGTGGCTCCGGGTATTGAGTTTAGGCATTTGTTGGAAGACCCTACTAGGCAGTCCAGCTTAGCGTCGTTGAAGTCTATCGCTACTCCTCCGAATGATGATATCGCGTCAACCAGCGTTAACGCTCCATGTTCTTTAGCGATTCTGGAGTACTCCTCTATCGGGGATAGCGTAGCTGTTGTTGTTTCGCTGTGAACCATCATTACCAGCTTCACGTCTTTCAACTGCTCCAGCGTCTCCTTCAGCTCCTCAGGTGGGATTACCCTCCCCATCTCAGCCCTCAGCGTAGTAACCTCAGCGCCGCAGAACCGCGATACCTCAGCTAACCTAGAGCTGAAGAACCCAGTAACCAAGGCCACCGCCTTATCGCCCCGCTGCAGAAGGTTGGTAAGGCCCATCTCAAGCCCCAGCGTAGCTGGGCCGTGTATTATATGCAACTCACCCCTTCTGGCGTTGATTATACGCCTAGCATACTCCACCGCTTCCCCGTATATGCGGCCCCACTCCTCGCCGTAGTGCGGGTATATAGGCCCCTGCAGCGCCTTCACAACCCTTGGATGCAGCTCGGTAGGCCCCGGTATCATCAGTATACGCTTATCTACGTAGTAGCTCCAGCCTAAGCCCAAGATACACCTCCTACAACGCGAATAAACCTATTCTAAAACTATTCGCACGTGGGTTCGTGGGGAAATAATATAAACAGCCATGTTGAGTATTTTTAGTAACATGTGCTGCATGGATAGAGAGATGGAGCTGTTGCTGGAGAGGCTTAGGGAGCAGCAGAGGAGGAAAGAGGGTGAGAGGAAGGAAGCTGAGAAGGCCGTGGCTGTGATTACTTAAGCCCCCTATCTACAGCCTCGTTAGCCAGCCTGTCAGCCGTTTTATTTTCCTCCCTACTCACATGCCTTATCTCAAACTCTTCAAAGTTCCTCAGCAGTTGCATTACTTTATCATATAGCGGGGTTAGGTTGTTCTTCCTTACCCTATACTCGCCTCTAAGCTGTTTAACCAGCAGCTCGCTGTCCGACTTAACCACCACCCGCCTGGCCCCCATCTCCATAGCCAGCTTAAGGGCAGTCAACAAGGCGTGGTACTCGGCTTCGTTGTTCGTGGCATACCCTATGAACCGCTTAAACCTCCTTACCTCCCTTCCACAGGATAAGATTACTCCACCCACACCCGCCGGGCCTGGGTTTCCCCTAGAGGCCCCGTCTACGTAAACCTCTACCCGCAACCTACCCTGCCTTCTGCGGTGCTATGTTGTTGATTATTATGTAGTAGTGTTTGGGGAGCTTCTTGGCAGCTACCTGCAGCGCCTCCCTGGCCTTCTCAACACCATCCCCATATACTAAGACCCTGAAGACGGGCTGGCCTTTCTCAACCCTAGCAGCTCTTCCCACGGGTTTACCGAAGGCGCGGCGCATTCCCTCTTGAAGCCTGTCTGCATGGGCTCCGAATATCATCTTGTTCTCCCGCAGAACAACGTGTGGGTGGGTTTTCAGCTCCATGTAGAAGTTTCCCCCCAGCTTCTCTGTGAGCTGTTTATTCAAAGCTACACGGGCAGATTCTAAGGATACGTCGCGTATCTGCAGGTTGGTTTCGGGTAGTAGTAGAAGCTCGTGGGTGTAGTCATCTCTGTAGGAGCCTGCGGTGAACTTGGCTATCCTCGTAGGGGGTGGGCCGTGGATATACTCAACCCTAGCGTATGGCATTCCCTCAGGCCTGCGGTAGTTTTTAGCTTTCATACTAAACCTCTGCGGTGGCCGTTAGAATTTAAGGATGATTACTAGCCTCTTCAAGGGTGTTATTCCATGTCTTTGAAAGCGTATCCTTGACTCTAGCCAGCTCATACTGTAGCTGCCCTAGAATAACCTCCTTACCCGCTATCGTTAATAGGATAAGCTCCCTGCTCACCAGCGTTGCCGCAATCCATCCGCTGCTGGTTCTTACTAATATGCTCTCTACATCTCCGCTTTGAAGCTGCTCCGAGGCGAGGCGGGAGACGTTTATAAGCGCAGCCGCGACACCAGCGGCATCATCATCCTCAACCCCGTTCTTTATCTTACTCGCAACCACGAAGCCGTCGCAAGTAACTAGCATAAACCCCTTTACAAGCGGAATTGAAAAATGCAGCTCATCAAGTAGCTTGTTAAAAGTTTCTTTCTTCAGACCCACTATCATGGTATTACTATAAGAATATTAAATTTAATAGTAGATAAAAATTTCGCCAGCAGAGGCTTTTCCATTTATAAATCCAAAGAGGTGTCGTTATAAAATAAGTAAAATACATCTTAAGAATTTATTTATATATTATAATAGATGATATAAAAATAGTAGAGAGTGTTACGGTAGATGAGTCTAGGGATTTCCCAGCTGATTGAGCAGATTCAATTTTCAGTACCTCAAGCTATTATGTTCCTCTTTCTTCTCATATTCAGCGTCGTCGCTATTATCTTTGCA
>DQVM01000080.1 GCA_015661775.1 Candidatus Caldarchaeum subterraneum
GCCCCGGCTCCATTAACTGCTCCAGCTCATCAGGTTCGCTTACAATCTTCCTCTTACCCACTCGGCATCACCGTTATAATATCCACATGTGTTGTATATATACTGTTTAAGCATTAACTAAAACAGATATAATCGCCTAACATCCTTAAATAACTCATCGTAAACTAGAAAGATTATGGTGGATGCTGCGTTGGATTATGTTGTTGAGGTGGTTAATCTTCGTAAGGTTTACAGGATGAACGGGGTTGAGACTTACGCCCTTAATGGTATAGATTTGAAGGTTAGGCGGGGTGAGTTTCTAGCTATCGTAGGCCCCAGCGGGAGCGGTAAGTCAACGCTGCTAAACATGTTAGGAGCGTTGGACAGGCCAACAGAGGGGAAGGTGATTATAGACGGTATAGACATAACCGGCCTCAGCGACTCGAAGAGAGCCGAGCTCCGTAACATGAAGATAGGATTCGTCTTCCAGTCCTACAACCTAATACAGCGAATAAATGTCATAAATAACGTAGAGCTTCCTCTACTGCTCCGCGGTATACCTCCTAACGTTAGGCGGGATAAGGCTATGCACATGCTGAGGGAGGTAGGCTTATCTCATAAATACAAAAATAAACCAAACCAGCTAAGCGGTGGAGAGCAGCAGAGAGTAGCTATAGCCAGGGCCCTCATAACAGACCCCAGCATAATACTAGCCGATGAACCTACTGGAAACCTAGACTCTAAAACCGGAAAGGCGATAATAGACCTCTTCAAACAGCTCAACAGGAAAGGCCGTACCATAATTGTGGTAACGCATAACATGGAAGTAGCCTACGAGACTGATAGAATAGTGTATATACGTGATGGGAGGGTGGAGAAGGAAGAGGTATTAAGAAACATAGTTACGGAGGTGGAGAACTGAAGGAGGTAACCTGCTATGAACAAATACTTCAAATCCACTCTCCTAGTTACGCTGATACTGGCGGCTACGCTATACTTTCCATTAGCTTCATCCTCAAGGAACTTTAACATACTTGAAATAACATGGGGTACTCCTGATAACCCCCTTATAGTTTCTCCAGGTGATATAGACACGGCTCTAACACTGGTTATACTGAATAACAACGACATAACAGCATGCGGCATCGTAGCCTCCTTAACCAAACCCGTAAATTACGGAGATTTCCCATTCAAAGACAGCAGGGGGAGGAGTGTTATAGTTACGTATCTTGAGAGGCGGCTAGCTCCACAGGAAATAGGGAGAATAACGTTTAGGATAGATGTTGATAGAAACGCTCAGCCGGGGATATACAAGGCGAGGCTGCTCATCACCTACCGGGACTGCAGCGACCCTGACTTCCCATCTAGAACCTTCTCAACTTTAATAACGCTTAAGCTGGATGACACGCCTAAGCCCCGTTTCCTAAGGGCTGTGTGGGAGGAGGATGGAGTTAAAACAACCGCAGGCCCCGGAGCTGGGATAGTAACTCTACGTGTATTCCTAGAAGCCCCTCAGAAGACCGAGATGGCCAACATAGTGGCCGAGCTCCTGCTCCCCAAAGGATTAAAAAACTCAACCGGGGGGAATGTGGTTAAGGCTAGATACCTAGAAAGAGTAGCTAGCGGCGAGGTCTTCAACCTAGCCTTCCCATTACAAATACCAGAAGACGCAGAACTAGGAAGTTATAGATTCGAACTCAAGATACAATACACAAACCACTGGCTAACAAGAAAAACAACAACGATAACGTTTGAAGCATCTTTAGAAGGCCGTGAAAAGATAGAGGTGAGGATGGATAAACCGAGAGAAATCGAAATAGGCTCTACAGCGGAGCTCACCCTCAGCATAATAAACTCTGGAACAGCCCCCGCATTCGACGTCAAGATATCGTTAACCCCGCCAGCTGCTGGAATAATGGTTCTGGATAACTTCTTCGAAACACCAGTTATAAACCCCAGGGAGGAGTTTAAAGTAAATGCCAGGCTCTTCATCTCCCAAGGAGTTGTAGAGGGAGAATACCCGATAACAGTAGGTATAAACTACGTATCAGCTGCAGCTAGAAGAGAAAGTAAAGATTCAACCATAAGCATTAATGTTATTAAACCGCAGAACCCAGGTTTCTCGGTTAATGTTAAGGAAAATAGAATAATGGCTGGAAAGACCTCTGAAACCTTGGAAATAACACTAACCAACCTAAACCCCTATACAGTTTACGATGTTAGGATTGTTTTTTCATTCACCAACATACCAGTAACGTTGGTTGAGGGAAATCAGGTAATCTATCTAGAATCTATGGAGCAGGGGAGGCGGGTTGATGTCAAGCTTAAGGTAGCGGCCTCACCTGAGGCAGGTGATTCAACACATTTAATCCCCGTTTCAATACGTTACAGAACACCTGCTGGAGTTGAGAGGCTTGAGACTCTGGAGGCGCCTATACTGATTTACGGCAACATAGAGCTGGATGTAAGGAATATACAGGTCTCGCCAACAGTAGCTTCCCCCGGTGAGGTTGTTGACATAGCGGGTGATATAATAAACATAGGATTAACACGTGCAAGGGCGGTGGATGTATCGCTTGAAGGCGAAGAGCCTTATGTAGAGATACCGGAATCACGGAACTTCGTAGGTGAGATATCACCATCGCAGGTATCAACCTTCACCCTCTCGTTTAAAGTTGAAGACAACGCAAAACCGGGAGATTATTCAGTAACCTTACGGGTTAGGTATATTAATGGATTCGGAGAAGAATTCGAAGTAACTAGAAAAATAGAATATTCCGTCACGAAGCCTCCTGAGGTTTCTCCGGAGAAGATAGGTGGAGAGGAGGTTAAGCAATACAGCCTCCCAGCGTCGTTGATGGTGGTATTCGCCCTTGCTGCAGCCGCTGTTGTTGCAGTAGTTATAAAACGGGTTAGGAGAAAATGAAAATACTAGACTTCATAACATTAGCATGGAACGCGCTTAAGGATAGGAAACTACGGACTATATTGACTATCTTGGGTATAGTTGTGGGGCCAGCTATAATAGTTGCGCTGAACGCCACGACGTCGGGTTTAACTAACGCGATAACAGGCCAGCTTCAGACAATAGGCTCCAACACAATATACATGATAGCGGTGGGGGATTTCGACTTGAACGATAGGGAGGTGTCTAGGATAGAGGGGTTGGATGGGGTCAGCGAGGTTATTCCATTCTATCAAATCGCCTCTGGGGAGGTTAGGCTCTCAGGTAAGAGGATAGAGCTTAACCCATTTCAATCCTACTTAATCCTCTCGCTGGACTTGAGGAAGCTGGATAAGATATTCCCAGGGCTTGATATTATGGAGGGGGAGCTGGTTTACGCAGGTGATAATGCTTACTTAGGGTATAGGGTGGCTAACCCTACAGACCCAGACCTACCCAACATAGATGTAGGTGATTTGATAACCGTCTCCCGTCTCTTACCTGAGGGAGGCTCTGTGTCAAAACCAATTAAAGTGAGGGGGATATTTGAAAACTATGGCCAGACGGTCTTCCTAAACCCTGATATCCTGATCTTCGTCAACGAGAGGGTTGGTAAGGTTCTTTTAGGAGGGAGGAGCTATAGCGGGGCTTTCATAAAGCTTGTTGGGGCAGAGTACAGCGAGGCGGTGGTGGAGAGTCTTCTAGAAATGTACGGTGCTGACGTCAGGATCTTCTCTCTAAAAGCTATACAACAGACTATACAGGATATCCTAACCAGCCTGCAGGTCTTCTTCAGCACAATAGGGGCTATGAGCGTTCTCGTAGCCTTCTTCGGAATCATGACGACTATGTTCACCGCAGTCACGGAGCGGACTAGGGAGATAGGTTTGATAAAAGCGCTAGGGTTCAAAACCCATCATGTTCTCCTCACCTTCCTGATGGAGTCTATCCTGATAGGATTGATAGGCGGTATTCTAGGAGTTTCCCTAGGGGCTGTGGGCTCGTTCTTCTTGGTAGACTTCTTCGGCAGACCCCCATCAGGGAGAGCGAGGCCCGGAGCCTTCAGGGCCCCTGGCCAGACAGCAGAGCCTATCACCTTCACCCCCAACCTAACGCTCGAACTCCTTATAGTGGGTGTTGTTATAGCTGTTGTAGTGGGTGTTTTAGCGGGTTTGATACCAGCCTACCGGGCAGCTAAGCTGGAGCCTATAGAAGCTCTTAGGCGGGAGTGAGCTACCTCCAGCTGGAGTGGAAACGCCCCGGTTTGTCTATCCTCTCATAGCCATGAGAGCCGAACCTATCCCTAAGGGCTTGGATCAAACTAGCAGGCAGCCGTCCTCTCCTCAGGGCTATTAGGTAGTTTAACGAGGCGTCGAAGACGGGGGTGGGTGTGTCCAGCCTCTTAACCACGCTCAGGAGGCTGCGTAAACCCTGCTCCTCGTAAGCTATAATCTCTATGAACTCACGGTGTAGTAGGATATTCTCCATACTTGGGTCATCTCCTAGTGCTTTAACTATCCTCTCCAGCAGGTTTGACCTTATTATGCATCCGTTACGCCAGACTTTAACAACATTAATCAAGTCCGTTCCGTAGCTGTATTCGTTTGATGCTTGTTTTATGAGGTGTAAACCCTGAGCGTAGGATAGTATAGAGGAGAGGTGGAATGCCTTCTTCAGATTCTCTATTAGGTCCTCTTTTTCTACGTAGCTTAGTTCGTTTAGCCGGGGTTTTACCGTTTTTCGGCTTAGTTTTTCTCTTAATTGCTTATGGCTTGAGATTATTCTAGCTACTACCGCTGCGTCTATGCTGGGTGTTGGTATGCCTAGGTCTAGGGCTGTTTGGGACGTCCATTTCCCCGTTCCCTTCTGCTCGGCCTTATCCAGCACAAGCTCAACTAGGGGTTTCCCCGTCTCTTCATCCAAGTAGCTTAGAGCGTCTACTGTTATCTCCAGCAGGTATGAGCGTAGCTCCCCGTCTAGCCATTCCGCGAAGACGTCCCTAGCCTCGGCTGTGCTGAGGCCTAAACCCCACGTCATGATGTCGTAGCTCTCAGCTATCAGCTGCAGTAGGGCATATTCTATCCCGTTGTGGGTCATCTTAACGAAATGCCCCGCCCCGGCTCTTCCCATATACCCTGCGCATGGTTCCCCATCTGCCTTAGCGGCTATAGACTCCCAAAGCTCTCTACTCTGCTCATACCCAGACTCCTCCCCCCCAACCATTATAGAAGGCCCCTTCAGAGCACCCTCCTCACCTCCGCTGACGCCAACCCCCATGAAAATAACCCCAAGCCCCTGTAGCTCCTCCTGTCTCCTCTCAGTATCCCTGAAGAATGAGTTGCCACAGTCAAAGACAACATCCCCCGCATCAAGATACGGTCTCAGAAGCGTCAAAACCTCATCTACGGGCTTTCCGGCTTTGACCATGAGAATGACCCTCCTAGGCCTCTCCAGAGATTTTATGAAATCACCAACGCTATACGTAGCCTTTATGTTGAGGCTCTGAGGTATTCTCTTTTCGAAGTCGCGTGTTCTCTCGGTTGTTCTGTTATATACTGATATTGAGTAGCCGTGGGACGCTATGTTGATGGCTAGGTTCTCCCCCATTACCCCCAGGCCTATCAACCCTACGTAGCTTCTCTCCGGCATGGCTCAGCACCGTTTAGGGCTGTATCCTGAAGCTGGATAGGAAGTTGTTGATTTCGGAGAATGTTGGGAGGGCTTCCTGGGCCCCTACCTTAGTGGTGGCTAAAGCACCTGCTACGTTAGCCAGCTTTACAGCCTCCTCGTAGCTGCTTCCCCTAGCAAGCATAAAAGCGAGGGCTGCGTTAAACGCGTCTCCAGCCCCCGTTGTGTCCACACTCCTTACCCTAATCCCCTCAACGTGGTATGTCTCATCCTCAGTAACAAGCATAGCCCCCTGCTTCCCCAGCGTTACAACAACAGTCTTAACCCCCCTCTCAATCAACTTCCTACAAGCCTTCACGTAATCATCAGACCCCCTGAGCTCCATATGCGTTAACTCGCTGAGCTCAACCTCGTTAGGGGTTATTACATCTATGTTGGAGAGGGTCTTGGAGTCTAGGGGCTTGGCTGGGGCTGGGTTAAGTATGACTGTTACATCCATCTCCTTAGCTTTCGCTACCGCGTATCTGACGGTGGTTAGGGGTATCTCCAGCTGAACTAGTAGGGTATCTGTATCCTTCAGTATGCCCTCCACCCTCTTGAAGTCATCTTCACAAACCTTATCATCAGCCCCTGAGAAGACGCCTATCATGTTCCTCCCGTTTGTTCCTACGAAGATGAACGCAACCCCCGTTGTGGCTTCCTCGTCTATAGTTACGTAATCAGTCTTAACGCCATTTCTAATCAACCCCTCCAAGGCGTCTCTGCCCATAGAATCGTTCCCCACCCTACTCACCAAATAAGTCTCAGCTCCAAGACGGGTTGCCGCAACCGCTTGGTTAGCCCCCTTACCCCCTAGGCTCAGCTTTAGGGTTTTCCCAGTTACGGTCTCGCCAACCTTAGGTAGCTGATCCACCAATAGGGTATAATCCACGTGAGTAGCCCCTAGAACAACTATCCTCAAGCCCGTGGCCAGAGGGTTACGCCTATTTAAAAACATACGACGGAGCTAATTTATTTAATAACGCTGCTAGCAATCTTCTACACCATGGTGGATCAGCATTACCTGAAGATGGGTAGGGACTTCATCTTCCCCGAGTACGCTCCGAAGTATCCTAGGGACGTGGATTATAGGCTGAGGCACTACAGGTTGGAGCTTGATGTAAACGTTGAGGAACGTAGCATAGTTGGGAGGGCTTCTATACTAGTTTCCCCAGCTACTGGGAAGCCGCTGGAGGAGTTTAGTCTTGACGCTTGTGAGATGCTGATAAACTACGTGAGGGCCGGGGTTGGGGTGAGCTACGACTACGACGGGGCCCTGCTGAGAATAAAACTAGATAAACCCCTTGAGTCAGATACCGTAATAGAAGTAGGGTACTACACAAAACCTAGGAAGGGGCTATACTTCATACTCCCAGACGAGCATTACCCAGACAGGCCCGCGACAATATGGACTCAGGGAGAACCTGAGTATAACAGGTACTGGATGCCCATATACGACTACCCAAACAACAAATGCACCTCCGAGCTAATCATAAAGATAAGAAAGGACTTCACCGTCGTATCCAACGGCGTTCTGGTTAAGGTAGATGACCTAGGAGAGGAGAAGAGATGGCACTGGCGGATGGACAAGCCTCATTCCACTTACTTGATAAGCTTCGCCGCAGGGGTTTTTACCGAGATTAAAGAAGAATATAACGGCGTAGAACTGGCCTATTACGTCCCTAAGGGGAGGGAGGAAGACGCCTCCAGGACATTCGGAAAGACAAAGGACATGCTCAAGTTCTTCTCAGAGTATCTTAAAACACCCTACCCGTTTAAACGATACTCGCAGGTTTGCGTAACGGAGTTCATAGTAGGGGGTATGGAGAACACGACAGCCACAACGTTAACTGATTTAACACTACACGACGAGCATGCCCACCAAGACTTCTCAAGCGACCCGTTAATAGCCCATGAACTAGCCCACCAGTGGTTCGGAGACCTAGTTACTATGAAGGACTGGTCCCACATATGGCTTAATGAATCGTTCGCAACATACCTAGAGAACCTCTACCTGCTCCACGACAAAGGTTTCGACGAATTCATATACGAGCTGAGAAGAGACCTGCAGCAGTATCTAGACGAGTATAGAAACCGCTACTCAAGGCCTGTTGTTATGCGGGTTTACAAATATCCCGAAGAGCTCTTCGACGGCCATGCATATCCTAAAGGCGGACTTATACTACATACCTTGAAGAACCTAGTGGGGGAGGAGAACTTCAGGGAGGCGTTGAAACGGTTTCTAGACAGGTTTGCGTTCTCAAACGCCGACACCGAGGATCTGCGTAAAGTCCTTGAGGAGGTTTCTGGAAAGAACCTTGAGCAGTTCTTTGAGCAGTTCATATACTCATCGGGGCATCCGGCGCTTAAGATAGCCTATTCTTGGGATGAGAAGATGAAGATGCTTAAGCTATCTGTGAAGCAGACGCAGGGAGATGACGCTCCCCACGTATATACAATCCCGCTGGAGATAGTCATAAACTACGGCGACGGAGAGGAGAGGAGAATAACCCTAAACCTAGAGGAACGTGAATCCACCTACTACATACCATGCAAGGAAAAGCCCCGGCATGTATGTATAGACCCAGAGTTTAAAGTCTTCAAGACCGTTGACCGTGAGATGCAGTTAGAAGAGCTGGTGGATACGCTGGCTAGGTGTAGATACGTCAACTGCCGCCTCGAAGCAGCTAAGGCGCTGGGCAGGATAGGGGGCTTTAAAGCGGTTGAAGCGTTGGAAAAGGCTGTTTTAAACGACAGCTTCTGGGGGGTCTCAGCTACAGCCGCCCGTGCTTTAGGTGAGGTGAGGAGCGACGATGCCTTAGCGGCTTTACTCAGATGCGTCGAGCAGGTGAAGCATCCTAAGGTGCGTAACGCCTTAGCGGAGGCCCTTGGGAATTTTAAAGAACGGAAAGAAGCTGCTGAGGCTTTGAAGAAGATACTGACCAATAGAAACGAGAGCTACTACGTCAGGATGCAGACAGCCACCAGCCTAGGGAAGCTGAAGCTAGAAGAATATAGGGAGACGCTGGTAAACTCCCTAAGTGAGCATTCCCACAACAACGTAATAACAGCAGGCGCATTACATGGATTAGCGGAGCTCGGGGGAGAAGAATCCCTAAAGATAATCCTAGACCACACAAGGCTGGGTAATCCTAATACAGTCAGGATAGCCGCCACAACAGCTCTGGCTAAATTCCCGGGCCGCCGCGAGGTTTATGAAAAGCTTGCAGAGCTAGCAGTCGATAGGTATGATAGGGTAAGATACGCCGTTGTAAACGCTGCTAAGGAGATGCTTGACCCGAAGCTCCTTCCAATACTAGATAGAATGGCGGAGAATGACCTGCTGGAAAGAACTAGGAGGGGGGCTAGAGAAGCTGCTAGGAAGATACGCGGCTATATGGAGAAGGGTGTTGAGTATAAGGCGTTGCGGGAGGAGATAGAGAAGGTGAAGGAGGAGAACAGGAGGATAGTGGATAAACTGGCTAGGCTGGAGGTGAAAGGATGATACAGGTTATAAACCCCTTAAAACTACTGCAGATACCAAACGTCCCCAATATACTGGGCCCGTTGATATTCGCTATACTGGCGTTTCTGCTCATCTTCGCGGGTAAAACAGTGGTGAAGGCTGTAATCTTCATAGTTACAGGGTTTATAGCATCGGGGTTTGCGATTATGCTAACCCAGCTTTACGGCATTAACCTACCCTTAACAGTAATACTGGTGTTGGCGATGTTCATAATAGGCGGCCTCGTGGGGCTTTTCCTGCTTCCGCTGGGGATAGGGCTCTCACTAGGGGTTATAGGATACTCTATTGCCTCAACCCTTCAGAGCAGCTTCATAATAGCACTGCTAATAGGAATGATAATGTTTGTATTAGGAGTTACGCTGGCCGAGAAAATCATAATAGCCCTCTCAGCTGTTCTAGGAGCATTCATACTAATCACAGCAGCTATAGAACTAGGGATACCACTACCAATATCCATACTAGGAGCTATTATACTAGCAGCAATAGGCATAGTAATCCAAATCAGAGAAGGAAGGGGTTAAAACATCCTTAAACCAGCGTCTCACCCGCGACGATGCTGAAAATAAAAATACCAACATAGTTAAGAGGAAAAGGCTAGGAAGGATTTTTACACCTGATCCTCCTCAATAAATGCTACCTCCTCAGGCTGCATGCTTTGATCGTCTCCGTGAAAAACCGCAGAAAGCGCTTGGTTTTGATGTTTATGGTCAGACTGCCCATCGTACTATCACCGTTCATAATGGACGTTAGTCATCATCCCAAGAGAGTTTGGCATAATTTATTATTTAAAAATATGGGGAAGATGGCTAGAGTGTTGAAGCCCTCTTAAGGTAGTTGCTCCTGTTCCTAACCCTTGGGATGGGTGATTTTCTGGGCTTAGCCTCTAGTTTAGGCGTTTGGCTTCTCACCTTACCCGCTTTGGTTATGCTGCCGTGGCTGGGCATGTTCTACACCCTCGATACTATCTCTTGGAGATCTCTAGTTTATATGTTTGACTAAAGGAGATGTAGGGCCTTTAATTTACCTTTAAGTATCCGCTATACAGATGCTTGTTAAGTTGCAGGGAGGGAGATGAAGGCGTATGCCCAATCCATACTACGTAACCTTCGAGCCGCCTGAGGAGCTTGTCAGGGCAACTCTCGAAGCCATAAGACTGGCGAGGACAAGCGGTAGGATAAGAAAAGGCGTTAACGAGGTCATAAAATCGATAGAACGGGGCCAGGCTAAGTTTGTCGCAATAAGCACGGATGTTGACCCTCCTGAGATAGTGGCTTTCCTACCGGCGTTATGCGATGAAAAGAAAATCCCCTACATGTTTGTCCCCTCGAAGGAGCAGCTGGGGGAAGTAGCGGGGATAGCTGTGGCCGCCAGCTCCGTGTCAGTAGTAGACCCCGGTGATGCGAAGGGATATCTAGACGAGATAATTAAGAAGATACAAGAAATAAGGCAGCAGAAGCAAACTGCGTAATATCTTTTCTTTATCTTACTTTTTATTAACTTAGGTTATGTATCTTTTGGCCCAAATTAAGTTGGCGAGGAGCAACCCCGCTGACAAAACGGGGAAAAACCCTGTATAGACAACCGCTATATACGGTACTGGCCGGGATAGGAACGAGCCAAACAACGCTACGAACAGCCCTCCGCTGCAGCATGCAAGCCAACAGACTGAAGAGGATAACATGGCTAGAACAAACCCTAAAGAGGCTACAGCATAATAGCGCCGCGCTGAAACTCCCACTTCTCTTAAGTAAACTAATACCAATACATTAAAACTGAACAAAATCCCTAAGACAACAGCAACAGTAACTACTTCAGGTGTTAACGTAAGAACCAGCTGTCTACTGATGTAAAATACTATACAAAGACTCTCATCATACTGAACAACATTCAACGCGGGAACCTGAATAAAACTAGGTATAGGCGCTGAAAGTGGGGTGAAGGCCCCTACCGAGACTAGGAAAACTAGAATAAAAATGATGAAAGATACTGAAAACTTGGTCTTCACCCCTCTCTGCGTAAGTATAAGAGAAGCCTGCCTCCGCAATACCGTTTAACCCTAGCTGTCCTATTAGAGGAAATACTTTAATTTTAAGTAATATGTGTAAGGAAACTAGGGAGGAGCCGTATGGTCAGGGAAAAAACAAAACCGGAGCCTAAGGTTGAGGAGCCTGTGCCCGCTGTCGTGGAGCAGATAGTCGGCCGTACAGGCGTGACAGGCGAGGTAACCCAAGTCAGGGTAAGGATACTACAAGGCAGGGACGAAGGCAGGGTAATCTCAAGAAACGTGAAGGGCCCTGTGAGGGTTGGAGATATCCTAATGCTACTAGATACTGAGAGGGAGGCGGAGAAGATAAGATAACCCATTTATGGTATATGGGTTATGTTTTTAAGCCACTAAATAAAGAATTAACATAACCATGATGACTAAAGAGCTGCAGATAACAGTAACCGAGAAAGCAGCTCAGAAGATAAAAGAAATAATCAAAAACGAAGGAAATGATAAGCTGGCTCTACGTATATTTATAGCAGGCGGAGGATGCTCAGGCTTCAAATACGGAATGGCCCTAGACGAAAACACCTACGAAGATGACATAGTAATAACAAAGGACGGGGCCAAGATAGTTATAGACCAGTTCAGCGCCTCCTTCCTAAACGGCTCTACAATAGACTACGTAGAAAACATAATGGGCTCAGGCTTCAAGATAGACAACCCCAACGTAGTCTCAACATGCGGCTGCGGACAATCGTTCAGCGTAGGCAACCGCTGCTAAACACAGAAACAAACCCTTTTAGATTTTTTACGGAGTAAAACAGCGTCTCAAAATATGTTAAAGGAAGGCAATACTCTACCTGATATTAAGCTTAAAGACCAGAACGGCGTTGAAAAAAGGTTATATGACCTTCTAAAAGAAAAGCGATACCTAGTGCTCTACTTCTATCCCCGTGATGACACCCCAGGCTGTACTAAAGAGGCATGCGGCTTTAGGGATGGTATAGACGAGTTACGTAGGTTAGGTGCTGACGTTGTCGGTGTGAGTATTGACCCACCCGATAAGCATAGGAGGTTTATAGAGAAGTATTCGCTTCCTTTCAGCCTCCTCTCGGATGAGGAAGGCCAGCTCTCTAGGTTGCTCGGGGCATATAGCGAGGAGAAGAAGAGATGCCTAAGGAAAACCTACATAATAGACGCTTCAGGGAAGATAGTGAAGATATACGACAAGGTGAAGCCCGACATACACGCATCTGAAGTCATAGAATATCTAAAAACTAAGGTCTAGTAATCCTCCGTTTTAATGATACCTGCTGTCTATAGTATTTGCATATGTCTGTGAAGCTACATAAACTACATTTTGGAATTGGTCTTCTGCATATCTCCTTCCCAAACTTTACGAAGAGGGTGTTGATTAACGGCCTGTCTTCAACTTTTGTCAATCTTTCAAGCTTTCTCTTTATAGTCTCATAGTCGTCTTTCTCGTCTGCTATCCCTAGTCTTTTTACTACAGCCTCTACGTGGGTGTCTATAGCTATCTCGGGTATGCGGAAGGCGAATGAGAGAACTATATCGGCAGTCTTAGGGCCGACTCCGGGGAGTTTCATCAGCTCCTCCCTTCTCCTGGGAATCTCTCCACCGTATCTTTCAATTATCATTTTGGCAATCCTCCTCAGCCTCTGGGCCTTCTGCCTGTAGAACCCCACATCACGTATAAGCCTCTCCAACTCCCTAACAGGCGCCTCAGCAACCTCCGCAGGCGTCTTGTACCTGCTGAAGAGCCTCTCAAACGCTCGGTCGGTCATCTCATCCTTAGTCCTGTGAGAGAGCACCGCACCTACAAGAGTTGCGAAGGGGTCATCAGGCCTTATATGCAGAGGATAGGACAGGCGATACCTAGACTTAAGAGTCTCGACAACCCTTCTAAACTCATTAGGCCCAATCCCCATGCTGTCGTATCAACATGCCAAAACCATGTAATTAAATAATCGGATATCTCATATCCCCGCCCTGCGGTTAGGGTAATGCCTTAAACCTGGATAAGGGAGTAAGCGTTGCCGGATGCCGTTGAGTTATATTATAAACATTAACTTAATTACCGTAGGGTTGTTGATCGGTGAAGATTAAAACTTATCATAACTTAAGTAAGCTGGGTGGATGCGTTGAATATCAGGATTGTCTATTGCGTCCCCTGCGGACATCTGCCTAGGGCCTTAGAGCTGAGCAAGGAGCTGCTTTCCCGCTACGGGCAGAGGCTGAACAAAAACTTCTCAGTAACATTAGACACAGGCGATGGGGGTATTTTTGAAGTTTGGATAGATGGAGAACGCGTATTCTCAAGGCATGAAAAGAGGCGTTTTCCTGAGACGCAGGAGATATTGGAGGCTATAGAACAGCGGGTAGGTAAAACTGTATAACGTAAACACTTATATCCACAAACACATAACCAGTATTACAGGGGGATGTCAAAGGTAATACTTGAAGAATGCCCACGCTGCAAGACAGAAGTCTCGACAGAGACTATTCGCTGCCCCCGCTGCGGATTGTGTATAGCATGCGCCAGCCAGTAGTAACGTTATAATTTCAGCGTGATATGGATTGGAGTATTAGCTAGAGGAGTGGAAGTTAGAGCTTTCTATAGCTGCGAGTAGGTGTCCCGACGTAGACGGGGGCTGTTGAGGTGGATAGGCCAGGGAAAGTAGTGGCTGTAGAGCAGTCGGAGGCGCTGGAGTGTTTAGAGCCTTATGTAAGGGAGTGGTTTATCAATTCCTTCAAGGAACTAACCCCGCCTCAGCGGTATTCCTTCAAAATAATAGCCGAGGGCCGTAACGTGGTGATAACAGCCCCTACAGGGAGCGGAAAGACGCTAGCGGCTTTCATGAGTATATTAAACGAGCTGTATAAGCTTGCTGCTGAAGGTAGGCTGGAGGATGGTATATACTGTATCTATGTAAGCCCGCTAAAGGCTCTTGATAACGACGTTAAGAAAAACCTCCTGGCCCCTATACAGGGAATAAGGGAGGTTGCTAAGAAGCACGGAGTCACGTTGCCTGAGATAAGGATAGCGGTTAGAACAGGGGATGTCACGGGTAGTGAGAGGCAGAAACAGCTTAAAGAGCCTCCGCATATCCTGATAACCACCCCTGAGAGCCTAGCTATAATGCTTAACGCCCCGAAGTTCGTTGAACGCTTGAGAAACGTCAGATGGGTGGTTGTAGATGAGATTCACGAACTTGCCGGCAGCAAGAGAGGCGTCCACCTATCCCTTAGCATAGAGAGACTGAGAGAGCTCGCGGGGCATGATTTCGTCAGAATAGGATTAGGCGCTACCCTCCATCCCCTAGAGGAGGCTGCTAAGTTCCTAGTCGGCTACGGCGACGGAACACCTAGAAACTGCGAGATAATCGACGTAACGTGGTATAAGCCGCTGGAGCTTAAGGCCACCTCACCAGTCAGAGACTTGATACACGCCTCAGCGGAGAAAGTAAACGAAGCCCTCTACAAGCTACTCGACAAGATAATATCCAAACACAGAACAACCCTCATCTTCACCAACACCCGATCAGGAACGGAGCGGGTGGTGTATAGCTTAATGAGCAAATGGCCAAAGAAGTATAACGAAAGAACAATAGGGGCCCACCACGGCTCTTTATCCAGGGAGATAAGGCTGGAGATAGAGGATCGGCTAAAACGGGGCGAGCTGAAGGCTGTAGTATGCTCCACCTCACTAGAGCTGGGGATAGACGTAGGGTATATAGAGGTAGTAGTCCAGATAGGCTCTCCTAAGAGCGTAACACGAGCCGTGCAGCGAATAGGGAGAAGCGGCCACAAGTTCGGAGACGTTTCGAAGGGCATAATCATAGCCATGGACAGGGACGACTTGGTGGAATGCGCCGTCATGCTCCGCTGCGCCTTGGAGAAGAAGCTGGACGAAATACAGATACCTAAAAACTGCCTCGATGTACTGGCCCAGCACCTAGTAGGAATGGCTCTAAACAGGAAGTGGAGCATCAAAGAAGCATATAACCTAGTGAGACGCGCATACCCCTACAGAGACTTACGCTACGATACCTTCCTCTCAGTCCTACGATACCTATCTGGAAGCTACGCCAAGCTGGAGGACAGGAGGGTGTATGGGAAGATATGGATTGACGAGCAGGAGGGGACGTTCGGCAGACGGGGAAAGTACACCCGGTTAATCTACTACCTGAACCAAGGAACGATACCTGATGAGGTCAAGATAGACGTTTACATGCTTCCCAGCAGACGTTACATAGGCTCTATCGAGGAGGCTTTCTTGGAGAGGCTTAGGCCGGGTGATATATTCGTCCTAGGAGGTAGGCTTTACCGCTTCAAATACGCCAGGTCCATGAGCTGCTACGTCGAGAAACCCCCTAAAGATGCAGTCCCAACAATACCTGCATGGTTCTCCGAGCTCCTCCCCCTAAGCTTCGAACTAGCCCTGGAGGTTCAGGGATTCAGGACAAAGATGAAGGAGTTAC
>DQVM01000111.1 GCA_015661775.1 Candidatus Caldarchaeum subterraneum
CCTTAAGGCCATCCGCCGTGAAGGGCCCTCCTATGTTGGCTCCGAAGGTTCTCTGGACGCCGTTCTCATCAGCCTTGACCTTAAGCTCATACATGGCTATGAAGAGAGCGCCTGTTCGTTTGCATATCTCGAATGCATCTCCTAGATGGTCGAAATGCTCATGCGATACGATGACGTAATCAACTTTTTCTATGTCCTCTGGTTTTACAGCTGCTGCTGGGTTCTGGGAGAGGAACGGGTCTATTAGAATAACCTTACCGTCCAGTTCAATCTGCCAAGCTGCGTGGCCGAGCCATCTTAAAACTGCCATGACGTCTAGAGGGGGTGCTGGAGCGTATTTAAACGTTAAGGAGACCTCCGTCAGGGTTATCTCAAACCTAGCAGCCAGCCTCCGAGCTTCGTCTGTGAAACTTGGAGCCTTAACCTCTCCAGAGACATCTAGATCCATAAGCATAGCTTGGAATGCTATGATATCCTGTTCATCCACCGTTTCCGTGAAGACCTTAACTACCGTTACTACACCTTCCCCGCTACGCTTTATCTCATCAACATAATAATGCCTACCCGATTTTCCCTTTATGATATTCAAAAATAAGAATCACTTAGTTGATATTTAGTGGGTTGGTTTCTTTATAAAGACCTACCGTAATATCCCAAGATGTGGTAATCTGCTTCATATCATCTGTTACTACGGTTCTGGATTTGTTTCTCAGCAGGGCTTCTAGGACGTTATTTATCCCAGTATCAGGGCTTAGGAAAGCTGGTTCATGGCAGTAGCTTAGTACGTCGCCTACCTTCCTCTCCATCACCAAACACGCGTCATCTCTAAACTGTATTATTGTTCGTTTATCCAGCAGATACTCCGCTAAGTTCCTATCAGTTATTATCTTTGGGGCTTCATCTTGGATTAGGAGATGCCTTATTCGGGTTTGTATCATGAAGTCTATTAGCTCGTGTATGGGTGTGTCGGGCTCTATTTTCACTAGCTCGTCTCTGTTCGCTATCCTCTTCAGGGGTATTTCTTCCTCCAAGTCTTTTAGGAATCTGGTGGCGTGGAAGAACTTGGCTATCCCCAGCGTCCCTAACGTGGCTATTGATTCGTAGTTTCTCGTAACGACGCTGCATCCGTTTCCGCTTACTAGCATGCCCTGAAGAAGCTCCGCCAGCGTATTGTCGTAGCTCATCTCCAGCGTCGGGCCGCATGCTGATGCGCAAGATACCCTGTACAACGCCTCCCAAGGGTTGTTTTTGCTCCCCTCAATCAATCTGAGAAGGCTATATCCTGTGAATATTCCATAAACCTTTTTTCTAGACTCTGCTACTGTAACAGCCTCCACATCCAAGCTGGCTATGTGCATAGCTGCTATTATCGCAGGCGATAACGGGCTTACAACATACTTAAGCTCGTTGTATCCCACTATGTTTAGGACGTCAGCCACCTTTATCTTCTCCAGCTTATACTCTAAACGCATTATTTTTCTGCTCCTAAGCTGGCTTGGTTAATGTATGCTCCTATTATATAACCGTTGTTACAATAACTATAATGTTTTAACTTAACCTAGTTTATTTAGGGGTTGTGGTTGCTGTGAAGCGGCCTGAGGTTGCTAGGTTTTACGGTTACGTTGTTGGTCTAAGGGTTAGAGCCTTATCCGACTCCATCGTTTATTACGTTACGTTGGTGGATTTAGCAGGTAATGAGGTTACCGTCAGGACTAGGGTTTTGCCTGAGTGGTTTAGAATCGGAACACCCATCTCAGGTGATCTGGTTAAGGTTGCAGCGGGTCGGGAGGTTTACCTGGCCTTGAGGGAGCCTCAGGTTTACAGCGGGTTGAAGCAGCCCCGTGTTATAAGGGCTAGGAATATCCGCTTGGAGCAGGTTTCGGGGCTTGGCCGCTGGGTTATACACGGCGAGAACGTGGAGGGAGGGCCGGTTAGCTACCCTGCCCTCTCAGACACTGCGGTGGAGCATGCCCGGAGAACACTAGCCTCAGGGGAGGCATACCTATACATAGCCGAAACACCTTCAGGAAGCGTGGTTATAGCCGTCCAAACCGCAGGACAGCACACAAGATACGAGAGGGTGGAGAAGTTCCTAAAATGGATAGAGAACGACGAGAGGTAGCGATGACTGGGGTTATCATAGTAGCTGAGAAGGGGAGCGTAGCACGGGCAATAGCGAAAGCACTAGCGGGGAAGCGGGTTGAAGTAACAAGCGTAAAGGGGCATGTGATGGAATACAGCCTCCCACCAGGCTACGAGTGGGGCCGGGTAAGCCCAGTAGAGATTATGAAGCTGAGACGCTTCAGCGAAGTCATAACAGACAAGAAAACATACCATAAACTCCATCGGCTATTCAGAAACTACGGCACGCTGGTCATAGCTACTGACAACGACAGCGAAGGCGAGCTGATAGGCTACGAGATACTCAAGATATGGCGGGAAGCTGCAGGAAGGCAAGCCCCCTACTTCAGGATGAGATTCAACTCAACAGACGCTGATGAAATTAGACGGAGCTGGAGAAGCCTAGAGAAGACCCTAAGGTGGGAGTGGGTTGAGAAAGCGAGGTTCAGACACCTCTTCGACCTCCTTACCGGAGCTGCCTTCACAAGGCTGCTCACCCAAAGCACCAGAAGAAAACGGGATGTAAGGCTGATCTCATGGGGTTCATGCCAGACGGCATGCCTCAACTTCATCGTAGAACGGGAGAGGGAGATTCAAGAGTTTAAGCCGAGGCCGTTCTGGTATATCAAGGCGGTTCTTGAGACGGGCGGGGGCGAGAGGTTCACAGCCACGTCAAAGACCTTCTGGGATAAGGACGAGGCCGGGAAGAGCTATGCAGAGGCATTAGAAACAGAACAGGCAACGGTTGAGAGGTATACCGAGAAGAGGAGAAGAATACCTAGACCACTACCCCCAAGAACAGACGACACGCTGCGGGACCTTACCAAGATAACAGGAAGACCAGCATCCCAGCTGCTTAACGTGATGGAAAACCTATACGCAGAGGGATACATAAGCTACCCACGTACAGAGACCAACAGATACCCAGCTGGATTCGACTTCAGAACACCTTTAAAAGCTGTTCTCGCCGCCGGGATAGCTCAAGGAGAGGCTGGGAAGCCCCAGCCTAGGAACGGTAGGCTGGATGACGGGGCCCACCCCCCTATATACCCAACCTCAACGTTTAGGGGCCGGGGGTTAGAGGGGGAGGTGTGGGGGTATATAGCTAGGCGGTTCTACGCCAACGCCTACATGCGGGACGCTGAGGAGACGGTGCAGGAGGCTGCGGTGAGGCTGGGAAACCTACCCCTAGAGGCTTCAGGGAAGTACCTATCCCAAGAGGGGTTCTACGGGGTTTTCAGCTACTTCAGGCCCGGCGGCTCCAAGATACCTGAGCTAAGCCCTGGGGAGCTGCTCCGGGTTGTTGAGGTTAAGCTGGTGGAGGACAGGACAAAACCCCCGCCTAGGCTCTCTGAAGCAGACCTGCTCAGGCTGATGGAGAGGCATGGAATAGGGACGGACGCCACGAGGGCCACGTTCCCCCAGCTCATAATAGACCGGGGATACGCCGTAAAGAGCAGAGGCGTGTTCAAGCCAACCCCCCTAGGGTTCTCGCTGGTGGAATCCCTCAGGAAAGCCGACCAGCGGCTAGTAACCCCTGAGACGAGGAGGATGGTGGAGGAGAAGATGAGGATGATAGAGAAGGGGGTGGAGAGGCTGGAGGAAGCCTTGGAGGACTCAGCCAAAACCTACGAAAACCTGCTAAACACCTGCAGGGAGAGGATAGAGGAGATAACAACCAGCCTAGCCGAGGCAATCCCCCAGCAAGCTAGGCAGAAAACCGGAGGATATTCAAAAAACGCTTAAATACTTAATACCTAGGAATAGAAATAATCAAACTGGAAGAAGAGGGAAAATCGAGTCTTGAGCCTGTTATCCCAGCTATCACCGTTTGTCGGAAATGAGAATATCGTAAGCTTACTGATAGCTATGCTCTGGCTGTTCATGATGATGATATTCTTCGTCTACCCCACCTTCGGCCAGAGGATGCAGCTAAGCTACATGCTGAGGGACATAGAGAAGAAGCTCAACCGCATCAAGATAATCAAGGACGACATAAGGCAGAGAACGATAGACACGGTTAAGAACGTGGGGAAACCAGAGCAGGACCCGACGCAGGAGATTGACCGGCTCAGCGAGTTCTTCCTAATCCCCCCAGAGTCTATGGACCCGTTCGGCATCGTGTATAAGCTGGAGCATATCCTAGAGGTTCACGAATCGGCTTTTGAGAATGATGTTAAGAAACTAGCCCCCCACGCAGAGGAGCATCAGGTTAAGACGCTCACCAACCTAGTTGAGATAAACCGGGGGATAAACACGCTGTATAGGGTGGTTAGGCACTTCTACCTTCTGGGGAAGAAGACAGCCAACATCTACCTAGTCCTGCAGCTCCAGATGATAATGCCCATGCTGATGGAGATAGCGGAGGCGTATAGGAGGGCCTCGGTAGCCTTCGCAGAGGGTCAGCCGATAGGGGATGGGATAGGCGTTCTGGTGGCCGCCAAGCTGGCTAACGGCAACGAGAAGCGGAGGTATGAAATCGCCAAGGATACGATAGTTCAGGAGGTGGAGATAGAGTCTAGGAGGGTGCTTATCGTAAGAGCCCTAGGGCCGGGTGGGACGGTAGGTAGGCCCGGCGAGGGTGTTAGACGATTAATAGAGCAGGAGAAGGAGAAGCCTGAGCTTATAGTAACGATAGACGCAGGCCTCAAGCTGGAGGGGGAGGAGACGGGGAAGATAGTAGAGGGCGTAGGCGTAGCGATAGGAGGGCCTGGGATAGATAAGTTCAAGATAGAGGAAGTGGCTAAACAGTATAACATACCCCTATACGCCTTCGTAATCTTCGAGTCGATAGGCGAGGCGATAACACCCATGAAGGAATCCATAGCTAAGGCCGCTGACAACGTTATGCGGAAGGTCAGGCAGATACTTCTGGAGAGGGTTAAGGAGGGCGGCACGGCCATAATAGCTGGAATAGGCAACACAGTAGGAATAGGAACATGAAGGTAAGGTATATTGAGGAGCATCACGCTGGAAAAAACATGACATTCCACCAGAGACGAAGCGAGCTGGAGAAGCCTAAGCCACCCTTAACCTTCCTACGGTGCAAAAACTGCGGAACAGAACACTCAAGGCTCTTCAAACACAACGACTACATCTTCAAGGAGATAAGGGGGGAGGAGGATAAATGCCCCAAATGCGGCTCGCCTGAGATGATTATAGTCAACATATACGTCCCTGAGGAGCGGGAGAAGCAGGGGAGGGGCTGAGGCTTAGGTTAGCACAACAACGCCATCCGACTCAACTACTATCGTATGCTCCGCCTGAGCTACTGGCTTCCCCAGCCTCTCCACCAAGACAGGGTATCCATGTATCCTACCCGTCTTAACCAGCCTCTCATGCAGGGCCAGATACTCCCCGCCCATATCAGCTATCCACCTAGTAGAGTGGGGAAGCCCCTTGAAACGCTGGGCAAGCAAGTTCAGCAGCTCAGCCTCCTTGGCGGAAACCCCCTTCAGAGCCTTAGGCCTATGCTCATACCTGAATATCGTAACCTCCCCCGACTCCACAACCTCCCCAGCCCCCTCCCTCAACGTTATGAAAGGCTCTATAGCGTATGTACGGCCCTTCAGCAACCGGCTTGAGTTCATGCTGGGGACGTTAGGTATAGAAACCCCAGCGTGCAGGTTATACCTAGCAACCTCATGCCCCGTTAAGTTTCTGATGGGCTTGAACCCATACCTAGATGCGACTGAGTAAACCACATTCCCCACCTCAGAGGCCTTAACCCCGTCACGTATTACCCTAAGAGCGGCCTTGAGGGCCTCTTCAGCTGCGTTGCGCAGGGCCTCGCCCACCGGGGAGTCGGCCACGGTAACTGCAGTATCAGCTATGTAACCATCCACCTCAACGCCTATGTCAACCTTAACCACAGAGCCTGCGGGTATGGTGGATGAATCACCGGGGGAAGGGGTGTAGTGCGCCGCCACGTGGCCTATGCTGACGTTGCATGGGAAGGCGGGCCTAGCTCCTTTCTCCGCTATAATCCTCTCCACCCTCTCAGCCAGCTCGTAGACGCTGGCGCCTGGCCTTACTAAGCGATAGACCTCCTCCTTAACGGCCTTAGCAACCTCACCGGCCTTGAAGAGTTCCTCAGGTATCAACGCTCCGGAGACTAGGTGGGTATGCCGGTAAATAGAGTTGAAGTGGTGGTTTTTCTAGAGCTTTGAGAGCGACATGTAGGGCTTTGAGCCGAAGAGCCTGTTATGCTCCCGCATCATGCACCTGTCCCACACGACAGTTATCCCCTCACGTCTAAGCAGTTCTGCTGCCTCCTTACTGTATATCCCCTCCTGCATCCAGAAGACCTTAGGCTTCACCCTAAGCCTAAGCACATCCTCAGCGACGGGGAGAACCTGCTCAGAAGGCCTGAAGACATCTACTACGTCAAAAGCCTCAGGGACTTCGCCCAAGCTCTTATACGCCTTAAGCCCTAGAATCTCATCAGCCACAGGGTTTACGGGGATTATCTCGTAGCCGTGCATCTTGAGGAACTTCGGGACGTAGTGGGCAGGCTTGCTGGGGTCTCTGCTCATCCCAACGACGGCAACCCGCTTATACTCAGATAATATACGCTTAATCTCTCCATCCGGCAGCCCATCACGCTCAGGTATGCTCATACAATCATTATACCCACGCTGGTTTGATTAAAGGATTTTGTACCAACGTTGAGGCGTATATCTAGGTGGAGCCCGGGTGTTGGCGTTGTTTCTCAAGGCAGGTGGAGGTGTTGAGGTTAGGGAGGTGGATAAACCACGTGCAGGCAGGGGGGAGCTGGTGGTTAAGCTGGGGGTCTGCGGGGTCTGCGGCACCGACTTGGAGAAGGCCAGGGGGCATGGGGTAACAACAGCCATACTAGGCCATGAGGTGGCTGGTGTTGTGGAGGAGGTGGGGGAGGGTGTGGAGGATTTGGAGGAGTGGGAGCATGTCTTCGTCCACCACCACGTATCATGCGGCAGATGCCACTACTGCCTAAACGGAAACCCAACGATGTGCAGCCTATTCCTCAGGACGAACATAGAGCCATGCGGATTCGCAGAATACTTCAGAGTCCCCTCGGTGAACGTGGAGCGGGGGGCTGTGATAAAACTACCAAAGGCCATGAGCCTAGAGACGGCCAGCTTCATAGAGCCGTTGGCATGCTGCGTAAAGGCCCTGAACAGGATACACCCATCCGCCGGGTTCTCATCAGCCGTCATAGGCTTCGGCCCCATGGGGGCTTTGTTCACCATGCTCCTCCGCCTATCAGGGGCTTCCTACATATGCGTAGGCGATGTGTCGGAGTTTAGGCTGGGTTTCGCAGGTGAGGCTGGGGCTGATGACTCGGTTAACCTAGCTGAGGGGAGCATGAGGGAGGCCTGCCTAGCGGCTACAGGCGGTAGGGGGGTTGATTTAGCGGTGGTCTCTACGGGTAATCTGAAGGCGTATGAGGAGGCTCTGAGGGTTGTGAGGAGAGGGGGTGCGGTATGCGTCTTCGGAGCACCGGGTAGGGGAGCTAGGCTTGAGCTGGATTTCTCCAAGCTCTTCATAGACGAGCTCAGCCTAATCCCCAGCTACTCAACATCTGAGCGGGAGACTAGACAGGCGTTTGAGCTGCTTAGAACAGGCAGGGTAAACCCCCTCCCCCTGATAACCCACGTATACCGCTTGGAGGATGCAGTAGAGGCCTTCGCCACGGCGGCGGACCCTAGTAGGAGCATGAAGGTTCTAGTCAGGGCCTGACCAGCACCTTGGCGGCTCGGCCGGCTATCATGGCTTCAAATCCTTCTCTAATCTCCTCGAGGCTAACCTCAGCCCCTATCAATTCACGGAGCTTAAGCCTACCCGTCTTTATCATCTCAAGGGCCTGCTTAACATCCCTGGGTGTGTGGTGGAAAGCCCCTAGTAGCGTCAGTTCCTCGTAGTGCGTCTTGTACGTGTCTAGGCTGAGCTTAGTTCCTTTAGGGCATCCCCCGAAGAAAAGAACTACACCTCCTTTGTCAACAAGCTCCACAGCATCCTCCCAAGCCTCAACCCTACCCACAGACTCGACGACAAGCTGGAAGCCACGCCTATAGCTCCTCAAATCCTCCTCACGTATGTTAACCACCTTATCAGCCCCCAGCCTCACAGCCTTCTCCAGCTTCTCCCAGTGGGGGTCGAAGACCCAAACCCTAGCGTTTGGGTTTCTATGCTTTATCACCTGCAGGTGCATAAGCCCTATAGAGCCTGAGCCTAGTATAGCAGCCTCTCCAGCCTGGCTTACGTTGACCCTGCTTAGTCCATGGACAACGCAGGATAAAGGCTCTAGGAAGGCCGCCTCCTCAAACGGAAGCTCATCCCCTATGCGTAGGAGGTTAACCCTAGCAACCCTCTTCGGGATTCTACAATACTCCGCGAAAACCCCGTCGCATGTGAAGCCTATCAGGGCCTCGTCCAGCGTTGTGCATAGGTTTTCACGGCCTGATTTGCAGTAACCACACTCCATGCAGGGCCCTGAGTTGACTCCCGCAACCCTATCCCCCACGTTGAAGCCGCTCTCCTCCCCCGCATCAACCACAACCCCGCTGTATTCATGGCCTATAACACGTGGAGGCCTCACCAGGGGATGCCCCCGCCTAAACATCTTCACATCAGTACCGCACATCAAAGCGGCCTTAACACGGATAACAACCTCTCCAAAGCCTGCGGCCGGTTTATCCACGTCAACAACCCCAACATCACCAACCCCGCGGAAGATAACGGCCCTCAACCTGAGCACCTTAGCGAAGCGGAGGTTAAATACCCTACATAGCTAGAAACCCAGAGGGCTTGGGAATTAACCCACTCAGGTTAAGTAGTTGATGTAAAAGATAAACGAGGCCCTTTCTCCCTTTTTTCATGTAGCAGGTGAGTTAACGTGGTTTATGTTGTTAACGTAGGGGATGTTGGTAGGGTTAGGCTTGAGAAGGGCGAGGCGGAGGGTGTCTGGGTTAGGTATCTTGTGGGCGAGGAGCAGGGGGCTGGGAGGTTCTACCTGAGGCTATACGAGGTTGAGCCGGGTGGGAGAACACCGTTGGATAGGCACGTGTATGAGCATGAGGTGTATATTCTTCAAGGCGTGGCTGCTCTTCTCTACGAGGAGAACGGCATGCGGAGGACAAGGGAGGTTAAGCAGGGGGATGTAATCTTCATAGCCTCAGACGAGATGCATCAATTCATAAACATAGGGGAGGATAAGCTTGTTTTCCTCTGCGTAAGAGGGGCTGAACGGATTTACGGAGAAAAATAAAATAATTAAGAGCTTAATCCATCCTAGCCTCGTTGTGGGGTTCTACCTGTCTATAGCTCTCCGGGAGGTCTGGGAAGCTATTCTTCATGCGTTGAGCCGCTATCTCAGCAGCCTCCTCCAGCACCTTCTGGGCCTCTGAGTCGTTGACGCTAACGTATACGCTGGCCCCAGCCACGTTCCCAGCCTCTATCACTATCCCCTCCAGCATCTCATCAACCTTACGCAGGTTATAAGCCACCTCGGGGACAAGCCCCGTTAACTCGCTCTGGACCTGCTTTATTATGGAGGTGGCTGGCTGGAGGACGTGCATAACGTCCCCGAACTCCTTAACGGTCTCCAGTCTCAGGATAACCTTATCAAGCGAGAGCTGGCTCTTTAATATCGTCCTCATCATCTTCCTAAGCTGGGCTATCTCGTTGGCGTATACAGTCGCCCTAGCCGTATCCCGCTCCTGCTCAGCCTTTACACACTGTTCAAAAAGCTCCCTAGCTCTCTGCTTCAGCCTCTCGCTTGTTCTGTTAAGCTTCTCCGACTGTATCTTAAGCTGCGTCAGTATATCCACCATCCTATCTTGGTAACTCACCCTCTCAACGACAACCCTCTCACCTATCTCCACGCCACTCCGTTTCCACGGCAACCTCATACATTAATCACTTGGAACAGCCGTTGCTGAATAGAGGTATTTAGCACTTAACTTACCTAGGTTTGGATGCAACTACATCAGGAATCGCTGAGTAAAACGCAGCGAATCCCTGATCAGGAGGATGGGAGTAGGGGGAAAGAGAGGGCCTACCCTATGTAGGCCATGGAGCGTTTGAAGTCCGTCATTATCTTCTCATACTGCACCTTAGCCTCCTCAGTTACGCTGGCCTTTATCTTGGACATAGCTGCCCTGAAGTGCCGCATAGCCACCTTCTGGGCGTTTAGGTCCTCTCTAGCAGCCTCTAAAGCAGCCTCCCTCACAACCGCCTCTATGTCAGCGCCGGTATACCCTTCAGTTAATGCAGCCAGCTCCTCTAGGTTAACATCCCTATCCAGAGGCATTTCCCTCGTGTGGATCTTGAATATCTGCAGCCTCGCAGGTTTATCAGGAGGCGGCACGTAGAGGACGCGGTCAAACCTCCCCGGCCTGAGCAGGGCTGGGTCTAGTATATCAGGCCTGTTGGTAGCGCCTATAACAACTACTCCCTTCAGCGACTGCATACCATCCATCTCGGTTAGAAGCTGGTTCACAATCCTGTCAGTAACCCCTGCGTCGGTGTGTATGCCTCTCCGGGGGGCTATGGAGTCCAGCTCGTCGAAGAATATTATGCAAGGCGCTGTCTCTCGGGCTTTTCTGAATATCTCGCGTATTGCTTTCTCCGATTCGCCTACCCATTTGGAGAGGACCTCAGGGCCTTTTACGCTGATGAAGTTGGCCTGGCTCTCGGTTGCCACCGCCTTGGCTAGGAGCGTCTTCCCAGTTCCCGGCGGGCCGTAGAGGAGTATCCCCCTAGGAGGCCTTATCCCAAGACGCTTGAATACATCAGGGTATTTAAGCGGCCACTCAACAGCCTCTCGGAGCTCCTGCTTCACAGCCTCCAACCCCCCTATCTCCTCCCACTTAACGTTAGGAACCTCCAGTATAACCTCCCTCAACGCTGAGGGCTGTATTGTCCTTAAGGCGTTGGCGAAGTCGTCGCGGGTTACCTTAAGCTGCTCAAGAACCTCAGTCGGTATAACCTCCTTCTCAAGGTCTATCTTGGGCAGGAACCTACGTAGGGCGTTCATAGCAGCCTCTCTGCATAACGCAGCCAGGTCAGCTCCTACGAAGCCGTAGGTTATCTCCGCTATCTCATCTAGGTTTACATCATCGTCCAGCGGCATCCTCCTTGTGTGGATTAGCAGTATCTCCTTACGGCCGTTTCTGTCTGGGACTCCTATCCTTATCTCCCTGTCGAACCTGCCTGGCCTTCTTAACGCAGGGTCTATCGCCTCTATCCTGTTAGTAGCCCCTATTACTATTACCTGGCCCCTGCTCTTGAGGCCGTCCATCAACGTGAGCAGCTGAGACACCACCCTCCGCTCCACCTCACCCGTAACCTCACCCCGCTTAGGCGCTATGGCGTCGAGCTCGTCTATGAAGATTATGCTTGGGGCGTTCTGCTCAGCCTCTTGGAAGACCTCCCTAAGCCGGGCCTCAGACTCTCCGTAGAACTTGCTCATAATCTCGGGGCCGTTTATCGTTACGAAGTGGGCACCGGTCTCGTTGGCTATCGCCTTAGCTATCAGCGTCTTCCCGCTCCCCGGCGGGCCGTAGAGGATAACGCCCTTAGGCGGCTCTATACCCAAGTGCCTGAACAGCTCAGGGTGTTTGAGGGGTAGTTCTATCATCTCCCGTATCCTCTGCAGCTCCTCGTGAAGGCCTCCTATATCCTCGTAGGTTACGCCTGATATCTCCTCCATCCTCTTGGCAGGGGTGGTGCTCACCTCTATCACGGTGTTCTCGGTTACTAGGACGATGGAGGAGGGGCTGGTTGAGGTTACTTTAAGCTCAACCCCCATCCCCAGCACCGGGACGACTATCGTATCGCCCTTAGAGACAGGCATGTTGAGAAGCTGCCCCCTAACTATCCTGCCGAAATCACCTACGAAGGGGAGAGGCTCAAACGGAGCTAAGACAATCTTCGTAGCAGGCTTAGCTACTGTTTTACTAACCCTAACATACTCACCTACAGTAACACCCGCGTTACGTCTAATCTCTCCGTCAATCCTTATGATCCCCTGCCCGTCGTCATCCCTGTAAGGCGGCCAGACGATGGCTACCGTATTCCTCTTACCTATTATCTCTATTAAGTCTCCGGGGTTAAGCTCCAGCTCCCGCATAGCGTAGCTATCTACACGGGCTATCTTCCTACCGATATCCCTCTGCCTGGCCTCAGCAACCCTAAGATTAATCTCCTTCCTACGGGACGTTACCATCTCCTAGATACACCCAAGCTAATCTAAGGTTAGGATAGCCTGTTATTAGATTTAAACCCTTCCCTTACATGTAGAAAAGTAAAAACAACCCAATATCTGGTGAAATCCTTATTACCTAAGCCCAAGTAAATATTCTCTTGGTGTCTAAAGGTATGGCTCCGCCTCTTCAGAGAGTTGATAAATACGTTTGGAAAATACCGCAGACCTACCGCAGCGGGATGCGCGTCCCTGTAATAGTCTACGCCTCTGAGAAGCTGATTCAGAAGATGCAGCAGGACAGGACCTTGGAACAGGCGGTGAACGTCAGCATGCTACCCGGTGTTCAGAAGCACGTAACGGTTCTTCCAGACGCTCATGAGGGGTATGGCTTCCCGATAGGCGGGGTAGCTGCCATGGATGTTGAGACGGGGGTAATATCCCCCGGAGGAATAGGTTATGACATAAACTGCGGCGTCAGGCTTATGGTTACCAACCTAAGCGTTGACGAGGTTAGGCCTAGGATAAAAGAGCTCGTAGATACTATATTCGCCAACGTCCCGGCTGGTTTAGGCAGTAGGAGGAAGGACTTCAACGTAACCCACAGCGACTTAGATAAAATCGTGGTAGAGGGCGCCCGTTACATCATCGAGAGATACGGCCTAGGGTGGGATGAGGACTACAAACACATGGAGGAGTCGGGGGCTATACAGGGGGCAGACCCCTCCGTCGTATCCCCAACGGCCAAGAGCAGAGGCCAGGCCCAGATAGGCACCCTAGGCAGTGGAAACCACTTCCTAGAAGTCCAGAGGGTTGATAAGATATTCGACGAACGCGCAGCCAAGATTATGGGGATAACCCACGAGGGGCAGGTGACGGTTCTTATACACTGCGGCAGCAGGGGTTACGGGCATCAGATATGCAGCGACTACCTAAGGGTGATGGAACGGGGTGCTGTGAAGTACGGCATAAGGCTGCCTGACAGGGAGCTGGCCTGCGTCCCTATAAAGAGCAACGAGGCGCAGCAGTATCTAAAGGCCTTCAAATGCGCCGTGAACTTCGCATTCGCCAACAGGCAGGCGATAAGCCACTGGGTTAGACAGAGCTTCCAGAAGGTCTTCAGACGAGACCCGGAGGACCTGGGGATGAAGATAGTATACGACGTATGCCACAACATAGCCAAGTTTGAGAAGCATAAGGTGAACGGCGGGGCTAAGGAGGTGCTGGTACACCGTAAGGGGGCTACCCGCAGCTTCCCAGCGGGGCATCAGCTAATACCAGAGGACTACAGAGCTATAGGCCAGCCCGTCTTGATACCCGGTAGCATGGGGACGGCGAGCTGGGTGCTGCTGGGCAACCCAAACGCGATGGAGCTGAGCTTCGGAAGCACGGCGCATGGGGCTGGGAGGGAGATGAGCAGGGCTGGTGCGAAGCGAAGATACCGGGGGGATCAGGTGATAAGGGACTTGGAGAGCAGGGGGGTGTATGTGAGGGGCGACAGCATGGCTACGATAGTGGAGGAGGTGGATGCTGCGTATAAGTCGGTTGATGAAGTAGTTGAGGTGAGTCATCAGGTGGGGATAGGTACTAAGGTGGCGAGGCTAGTCCCTATAGGGGTTGTTAAGGGTTAGCTGAAACCCCTCTCCCTGGTTTTTCACAGCTTATCCAGAACCGCCTCCACCTCTCCGTCTCTTATCGTTATCACAGCGCAGTTGCCCTGCTTGGCCGGGCCTGCGTTTACTACCGTTGTCTTCCCTACCTTAGAGACTGACCTTGCGTCGTGTATGTGGCCGCATGATACTAGGATGGGTGTTGTCTTCTCCACGTATTCCCTTATCGCTGTGCTCCCCACGTGGCTTCCCCCAGTTAGGTCAGCCCCCGTCCCGTACGGCGGTGTGTGGCTTACTAGGATAAAACCCTCCCTAGATGGGTTGAGCCCCGACAAAAGCTCCTTAAACTGCTCCTCGTTAAACTCTATTATAGTCCCAACGCTTTTAGGCCCTCCCCCAGCCAGCCCCAGCAGCTCATACCCCCCAAGCTCGGTGGATTTTAGATGCAGGTTGATTATCCTCCCGCCTCTGGGTTTCCAGCTCAGCATATCCTCGGGGTCGCAGTTGCCTGCCACGAAGACAACAGCTACGCCTTGATCCGAGATCTCCCCAAGAAGCGCCTCAGCCTCCTCCACCGTGCCGAAGTTGGTTATATCCCCAGCAGCCACCACAAGGTCATAACCCTCCCCACCAACCTTCTCAGCTATCCTCTTAACCGCCGAGAAGCTTCCATGTATATCCGAGACCTGTAGTATCTTCATATCCATCTGTTGGAGAAGCTGGGGAGGCGCATATAATAAGTTTAGCCCGCCGCCTTCCTTCTTGTAAGCATGTAAAGCGTAACTAGGCCTAGTATGAACAGGCTAATGATATTGAAGCCCTTTATTGGATGGCCTGCGAAGAGCAGGGCGCCTATACCGTTGGGTATCCCAGCCCATGCGAGGTAGCGGCCGAGCATGTTGAAGAGAGGGGCTGCCGGTATGGTTACGGCGAATAGATACAACAGCCCAGGCCTTCTCAGCAATCCTTGGAATATCCTCTCGCCAGTAATCACCAGAACCACCAGCCAGGTCGTGGCGATGTGGAACCAGCTTCCGGGGCTTAAGTGGGCGTTCTCCAGGCCTCTGGGAGTACCTTTAACAGGGGCTGTTCCTATGAATTCCACCGGGTAGGGACCAGGGTATTCAGCTCCCTCCGGCTGTTTGTACGTTACCGTAACGTCGGGGGTGTTGCTCCAGGCCAACGCTATCACAGCCCCTTGGGCTATTAGTATAAGTATCCCAGCTAGGCATACTGATAACGCAGTCCTTAGAGGTGTTGAGAAGGTTGAAGAGCCCTCCCGCATCCGTGTCTTCAGAATACCTACAGCGGATAGTAGCGTTATTGGGATTATCAGATAATATACCCCGGCTGGGATAACCCATACTATACTGCTTGTTCCAGCCAGTATGAAGACCAGCAGCCCAACTGTGACGAGCGGTAGGGAGACGGCCATCAGCATATACGCTATCCTAAAGACCCTCTCCTCGGCATTCAACACAGTTAATACAAGAAGCATTATCAACGCGCTTGTAGCTATTAGTGCTGTGTGGTCGTGGAGCTGTACCAAAGCCGCTGGGGTGATGGGTAGCTTAGCCATCTTATACACCGAAGTTATGAAGAACCCCGCTAAAACCCCGAAGGAAATCGTCAACGTAGGTATTAGGAATATTTTCCTAGGAACCTCGAAGTTGGATAGTATGTCTAGCTTGGACGGTGGTGGAGGCTCGTCGGTGGATAGCAGGGGGATTTTTATTCCGCTTGCAGCCACCCCCACCACTCCCAGGGATA
>DQVM01000130.1 GCA_015661775.1 Candidatus Caldarchaeum subterraneum
CAGTAACTCCTGTTAAACCTAAGGTCGATACAAGCGCTGGGAAGATTGTTAGGGAACTGAGAGAATCGAGGTTATAATCATGCGACTATACTACTTAGACTCAAGCGCTGTAGTGAAGCGCTACATAATTGAGCCCGGAAGCGACTTGATTAACGAAATATATAACGACGCCCTAAACGGCGATATTTTACTATCATTCTCAATATGGAATATCGGCGAAGTCCTGGGAGTATTAGATAGATATCAGAGGAGAGGCTGGTTAAGCCACAGCGATTACCTAAAGGCTAGGCTGCAATTCCTAGGCGAAACCCAGAGGCTCCTTAAACTGAGGGTCTTGAAAATTACACCGGTCAGAGCAAAGCTCCTCATACAGACCTGGAGTCTGATAGAAAAATACCAAATATACGAGGCGGATGCCCTGCAGATACTATCCGCAAAACAAATAGGAGCCGAGAAGCTCTACACGGGAGACAAGCTCATACATGATGCAGCATCAAAAGAAGGGCTGAAAAGCAGATACATAGGCTAAAACTTTCAATCCTCCTTATTTTTGGATTCTTGGTGGTGGTATATCCTTTAAGAGGCTGGAGCTGAGCAGGCTAGTAAGTGTTGTGAATCAACTCCCCTGCTCCCAGAAGCCTTAGGATCTTCCTAATCAACCCCCGGATAGGGCAAGATTGGAACTTGGATAGTGTTGTAAGACCGTGGAAAGGGTTTTCAAAAACAAGAACCCAAAAAGGTTTTACGTATATTAAGATGCTCAGAGCTTTCGACCCTCATCATGGCTTCAGTCAGCCAGGACTCTTCATCGCATCATCTACTATCCTTAATATCTCTATATATTTACGTTGTTTCTGGATTATTGTTACTGCTATGAGTAGACGTGGTGCTGGGGTAATAGCTATGAAGTATAACTCGTTGAGGGGGATTACGTATGGTTCTAGGGAATCTACTATAGCTTTGCTGGCCCTGTTTACGCTTATCTCTCTGGGAGCCTACATAATAGCTGGTAACGTTACGTTATCTATCGTTGTGTTTATTCTTCTGGTTATGGCTACTGTTGCGTTTAACCGGGTTGCTGGATTCTTATTATCTCGGCGGGAGAGGATATTATCTGTGCGTAGGCTTGATGCAACTTCTTTGGTTGAGGCTTTTACCATAACCGGGGCGTTTCTTGTTTCGTTGTTGATTTATAGGATAGTTGGATGGGTTGATGCGGCTTTAGCGGTTTTTATATCGGGTGTTGCTTTATCTACTTACATAGGGTTTTCAGTTAAACGTTCTATGACGTCAACGTTTCTAGCCGGTTTCATTCCATCTATGTCATCCTTCTTCATGAGCATCCCTGTAAGTTTCGTCTACACAAGTGCTTGGTTAAAAGCGGTTTACGCGGGGTTGCATGGATTCTTAGCTGGAATAAGTATGATGGAACTTACTAGGCTAGTTATAGATAGAATGTATAAGGTGCGGGGCGTAAAACCGTTCATGCTGTTTAAGGCGTTTGTTAAAAGCCTTTTAGAGGGTATGGATGACGAGCTGGAGAATACTCTACTTAAACTCTCAAAGCAGGGCAGCGCTACGGTTGATATAGTTCTATTCAAGCCTCTTAACGAAGACTATGGAAAGCCAGTAGCTCTTGTTATACCAGATATCCACATGGGCCCCTTTAGAACTGTGGGCAGCAGCGCTCTCTCCAGCATAATACAGGCTAAACTTGCTGAAGCTGGGGTTGACGCGGCTGTGCTGAAGGGGTTATCGGGGCATGAGAGTAATATAGCAACTAAACGCGAGGCGGTAAGATTGGCTGAGGAGATAAAAGCGGAGACATTATCGATGCTCAGCAACTCTGAATTCACTAAAGTTATTAATTCTCCTTCGCGGATTACTCTGGATACTGTTTCTTCTATCGTATTTGAATTAAACGGTAAGAAGCTCGCCGTAGTAACTCTAAATCCGAGTCCTATGGAGGATATTCCTAAAGAGGCTTTACCTGAAGAAGCTGGTCAAAATAAGTTAATAGTTGTGGATTCTCATAACAGCTACCATGAGGGTTTCACACACCTCAGCGGCGATACCCTTCGGAGGATAAGAGCTCTCCTAAAAGAAGTTAATGACTCTAACAGCTGCTCCTCAGGTAGGGGTAGTTTTAGGATAGGATTTAGCAGGATAGTCCCAGGAAGTTTTGGATTGGCTGAGGGGATGGGACCTGGTGGTGTTTCGTGTCTTGTTGTAGAGGCTGGTGGAGGCATGTATGCACTACTAATAATTGATGCTAACAACGCGGTTCCGTGGGTTAGGGATGTTGCGTTGGATACAGCAGCTAAGTATGATATAGTTGATGCTGAAGTCTGCACAACCGATACGCATGTTGTTAACGGAATAAAGCTGGGAGGTAAGGGGTATAATGCATTCGGCGAAGTAATACCAGAGGAGGATATACGAAGAATCTTTGATGAGCTGTTCCGTAGAGCTATTGACGGAATGTACGTTGCTGAAGTGGCGTATTCACAGATTCAAGTAAATAATATCAACATGTTCGCCGAGATATTGGATGAGATAGCGATAAGCATCTCTAAGGGTTCAAGAATACTTACTACAACTCTGCTGGCAACCCCTCTGATAGTAGCATTCACCCTGCTGCTCTAATGCTTAATAATAATCTTTAAAGCCTTATAACGCTAGGAGAGAAGAAAGATTGACCAGCATCAACAACGTGATTATAGTTGGCCGTAAGCCTGTTTTCAGCTACATAACCGCATGCATAACCCTTTTTAACCAAGGTGTTGACGAAATAATTCTACGCGCACGTGGAAGGAGTATAGCTAATTGCGTAGATACCGTAGAGAAGCTGAGGCAAAGTTTCTCCCCAAACATAACCGTGAAAAGGATATCCATATGGAGTGAGGAGTTCGAGGTTGAGGGTAAGAAGAAGTACATAAGCTATATGGAGATCAGGATAGAGAAGGAGAAGAACCTAAAGAGTTAGTTTTAAACGTTATATTATGATGTTTTCTGCATCAGGTTGGGTGGGCTGATTGGATTTTAGCCTCTCGCAGGATGAGAAGCTCTTCAAGGATAACATAGCGGAGTTCTGTAGAAAGAATATAGCTCCTAGGTGGATTGAGATTGACGAATCAGGTGAAGTCTCCCCGGAGCTTGTTAAACAGATGGCTGATGTCGGGCTTATAGGCATGACGCTTTCCGAGGAATATGGAGGCCAGAACGGTAGGTTCGTAGAAGCCGCTTTAGCAGGTGAGGAGCTTGCTTACCACGCCCCAGCACTTTCGCTGGCCGTGCTTTATCTTATACAATGCTCATGGCCGTATATAGTCCAGAAATACGGAAGTGAGGATGCTAAGCAGGAGGTGTTAACCAAGCTTTGTAGAGGGGAGGCGGTTATAGGCATAGCCAGCACCGAGGCTCATGGCGGGAGCAACGTAGCGGGGGTTCTTATGAAGGCTGAGAAGATAAAGGAAGATAGATGGCGGTTAAATGGTCAGAAGAGTATGGTCTCGCTACCTACGATAATAGAGAAACTCCCATGGGGAGGGGGTTGGGTTCTGATAGCCCGGACAGGAGAACCAGCCCAGCAACATAAAACAATAACCTGCTTCCTACCCCTGATGAAGAAGGACGGCGTTAGAAACGAGGGGATAACATACAAGCCTTGGACAGAGTTTGCCAGAAGGGGGTTAGATACCTCCATCATATACTTCGATAACGTAGAGCTGGAAGACAAATACAGAGTGGGTGATGTTAACAAGGGCTTCAAAATAGCCATGGAAGGGTTTAACCTAGCTAGGACTATGATAGGCGCTGTCTGTATAGGGTGCGCTAGATGGTTACTAGACCAGGGTATGGAGTGGATAAAGAACAGGAATGTATTCGGGAAACCTATATCTAGGTATCAGGGGATATACTTCAAGCTGGCTGATTACTGGAAGGAACTTGAGGCGGCTAGGCTGCTCTGTTACAAAGCTGCGTGGATTGCTGACAGGTATTACCGCGATAAAGACCCCCACGTTAAGCTGGGTGATGTAGCTCTATGGGGGGCCGCAGCTAAGCTCAAATGCGCCGGTTTAGCCGTTGACATAGGTGAGGATGTGATGAAATGGTTCGGCGGAGCGGCCTATTTCAAAGAAACTCCCATCTTCAGGGCGTGGCTGGCCGCTTTCAGCTACGTAGTGGGCGCTGAGGGAACTGAGAACATAATGCGTTATATAATCGGGAGAGAGGTTCTAGGTAGGGAGTATGTAGAGTAGTCTCGGCTACTCCCCCACCACCTGCACGGTGATACTTCTTCTCCTAGGCCCGTCGAACTCGGCGCAGAATATACTCTGCCAAGTTCCTAGCTCAAGCTCTCCATTTACCACGGGTATGGTGATTGAATG
>DQVM01000044.1 GCA_015661775.1 Candidatus Caldarchaeum subterraneum
CCATCCCACAGCCTCAGCAGCCGCCTTTATAGCCTCAACCATCCCACAGGAGGAGATCACCATACCCTGCGGCGTTGTAGTGTTAGGTCTGTTGGCGTTTAAGATTCTAAACTCCACAGGGTCCATCCCCAGCTCCTCAGCAAGCTCATCCATCTGCTGCTCAATAGCAAATGTTATCTGGGGATTTCCAGCCCCTCTCTGTGTTCCGCAGTACGGGTTGTTGGTGTAAACTACTGTTGCGTTGAAGCTGACGTGGGGAACTTGATACAGCCCCGTGGTGGTGGCCATCATTACACGGGCGTCGAAGGGCCCCCATGACACGTAAGCCCCAGCGTCTAGGATTACGTTGGCTTCCCTAGCTATTAATCGTCCGTCCCTACCAGCGGCTGTTCTCATACGTATTACAGCAGGTTGCCTAGGAGGCGCGTACTCCAGCTCCTCCCTCCTAGAGAAGAGTATCTTAACGGGCTTCCTAGTTTTAATTGAGAGAAGAACAGCTATAACGTCAACTGGGTAAATATCCATCCCCCTCCCGAAGGCCCCGCCTATCTCAGGCTGTATAACCTTTATCTTGTACGGGTCTATGCCTGTTATCTCGGCTATATCCCGTCTGTATAGGAATGGGGCCTGGGTGTTTGTATATATAGTAAGCTCGCCTGCAGCGTTGTAATGAGCTACGACACCCATAGTACCCATAGGTGACGCGCTGACCCTGTGAACCCTATACTCACCCTCAACAACGTAAGGCGCTTCGTTGAATATTCTATCCAGCTCATCCCTAGCGTCTGTGGTAAATCTGAAGTTTAGATCGACCACGTTAGTACCTAGTTCTTCGTGAACCAACGGCGCATCCTCCCGCATAGCCTCCTCAGGATCGAAGACAGCCGGAAGCTCCTCGTACTCAACCTCAATAGCCTCAAGCGCTTCTAACGCCGTATCCTCATCTACCGCAGCTACAGCAGCTACCTCATCCATAGCAGACCTAACTTTATCCACTTTAAGTGGCGGATTATCCTTCATGATCCCCATCTTCTTAACTGAGGGGAAGTCATTACCTGTTATAACAGCTACAACCCCCGGTATTTCAAGGGCTTTTCTAACATCTATCTTCTTAATACGGGCATGCGGATATCTGCTTCTGAGGATTTTACCATAAAGCATATCAGGGAGTATTATATCATCAACGTACCGAGCATATCCTGTAACTTTCTGACGCCCATCAACCTTAGGCACAGACTTCCCTATTATGGAGTATTTTTCCACAAGCTTCTCCGCTAACATTCGACACTACTGCCTCTTTCAACTTAATAGTCTTTTCTCAAGGCAGCGAACGTGGAGTTAAAAGTCTGCAATAAACATATAATTAAGCATTAAGATAAGTGATTGTGATAATACATGAGAATCGCAACATTTGTACATCCATTTCTAAGAAAGCCACGTGTTGGTCTAGTATATGGTGATAAGGTTCTTGATGTGAATTTGGCTTATCAAGCGTTGCTGCTGGAGGATGGGGAGGAGGATGCGGAAGTTCTGGCAGAAGCTACGCTACCTAGCGATATGATAAGACTGCTTAGACGGGGGAAGAAGGCTCTTGACGCCCTCAATCAAGTTAACGCCAATCTAAGTAAGTTTCTAAACGATGGGATAGAAGCTCCAGAGGGGCAGAGGATTGTCTTTAACTTGGGTGATGTAAGGCTTAAAGCACCTATACCTAGGCCAGGTAAGATAATACATACAGCAGGCAACTTCAGGGAGCATGCTAAGGAGGCTGAGAAAGCAGGCTGGGAATTTCCAATTCCCCAGTGGATATCTTTTCTCAAAAGTCCAACCGCAGTAATAGGCCCCTACGATCCTATAATTTACCCTAAATTCACAAAGGAGCTGGATTACGAGCTGGAGGTAGCAATCGTCATAGGTAAAAGAGGGAAATACATATCCAGAGAAAAGGCATACGACTACATAGCAGGTTATATGGTGTTCAACGACATAACGGCAAGGGATATACAGCGTGAGGAGATGAAGAACGGCCTGTTAAACTTCGGAAAGAACTTAGATACCTTCGCACCTATGGGGCCGTGGATAACGCTAAAAGACGAGATACCAGACCCACATAACTTGAAGATGGAACTCAGGGTAAACGGCGAAGTCAGACAAGAAGGAAGCACCAGCAGACTATCCGTTACAATACCAGAGATAATAGAGCATTACTCATGGGTAACCCTAGAACCCGGTGACGTAATAACTACGGGAACTATATCAGGCGTAGCGGCCTTTAGAGAAAACCCTGAAAGATATTATCTTAAGCCCGACGATATCGTGGAGTCGGAGGTTGAGAAGATAGGGATAATGCGTAATCCTGTTGTTAAGGAGGGGTAGTAACATGGTTGTTCAACAGCTCTATAAGGTTCTCAGCGACGACGGCAAGATTATAACAGAAACCAGCTATACTTTGAGCAAGAATAAACTAGTTGAGATGTACCAAGACATGGTTAGGGCCAGGCTGTTCGACGAGTGGATGCTCAAGATACATCCTATGGGGCGGGTAAGCCGCTTCCCACCAAGTATAGGCCAAGAAGCATCTATGATAGGGAGCATACATGCTTTAGAGCCGGGAGACTGGGTCTTCCCCACCTACAGGGAATTTCCAGTATTCCTAGCTAGGAAAACCCCGTTACAGGAGCTGTTTAACAGGATGTTCGCCAGTAAGCTTGATATCCTGAAGGGGCATGAAATAACCTTGTACGGCAACAGGGATAGAAGGATAGTAGTTCCCAGCGGCCCTGTAGCTTTGATGATACCCGTAGCAGTAGGATTTGCCATGGCTCTGAAACATAAAGGCGAGAAGGATATCTGCATAGCTTACTTCGGCGACGGCGCCACCTCTAAAGCTGATTTCCACGAGGGCACGAACCTAGCAGGCGTCTTCAAAACTCCCATAATACTATTCTGCCAGAACAACCAGTACGCCATCTCCCTACCAGTAGCAAAGCAGACCGCCTCAAGGTCAATAGCAGCTAAAGCAACAGCTTACGGAATAGCATCAGAGAGGGTGGACGGCAACGACATACTAGCTGTTTACGAAGCAACCCGAAAGGCCGCTGAAAGAGCAAGAACAGGAGAAGGCCCCACATTAATAGAAGCATACACATATAGAATAGGCCCCCACACAACAGCAGACGACCCACGAACATATAGAACAGAAGAGGAAGTAAAGAAATGGCTCCAAAAAGACCCAATAAAAAGATTCAGAAAACATCTAGAAAACCTAGGTTTATGGAACAAGGAGAAGGAAGAGAAGTTAATATCAGACTTTAAGGAGGAACTGAGAAAAGTAACTATGGAGACGGAGAAGATAGAACCACCAAACCCCGAAACCATACTACAGGATGTTTACTCCGAGATACCATGGTTCCTAGAGGAAGAACTAGAAGAGCTTAACAGATAAAACCCTAGATTATATTCTCTACGCTATAACACCATTAAAATGCGATAAACCCCCAGTATTGTAGCTGAAGGTGATATTTGAGTATGGGTGAAAGTGGAAAAGTAGATAGAAGAAGCATCTGGAAAACATTGGAGACACTTTAAGAAAAGAGTTAATGGAAACCAAAAATAAGAAGTAGTGTATGGATTTTAGAGTAACTGAGAATGAGGAAGAGGCAATACATACGGCTGAGGAGGTTACTCAACTTTTTGGCCCTGATTATTGGTTATCTAAATACGAGAACCGCGAGTTTCCGCTGGAATTCTGGAGGGAGATTACTCAGAGGAGGTTGACGGGATACATAACACCTAGGGATGCTGGTGGCTTGGGAAACAGCTTTCTAAAGTTCTGTCTTTTGGTTGAGAAACTTGCTGAAGGTGGGGCGGGTTTTGGATTATACTCGTTAATCAGCAGTAACCTAACGTCGGTTATACTGCAGGAACACGGTGGCGAGGAGGTTAGGGGAGTAGCTGAGGAAATAATCAACTATGGTGTGTTAGTAGGCTTGGCCATAACTGAGGAGGATTCAGGCTCTGATGTCTTCGCTATAAAGACAACAGCTAGAAAAGTTGAGGGCGGATTTATACTAAACGGTGAGAAAACCTTCGTCAACAACATCAAGCACTCAACCTATTACATGGTTCTAGCTAAAACATCCTCTAAACAGACTGGTGGTAGAAACCGTGAGTTAACGTTATTTCTCCTTAACACTAAGAGGGAAGGTGTATCGTTTAGGGAACTTGACAAAATGGGTATGGATTATACATCTCTAGGTGTTATGAGACTGGATAACGTATTTGTGGAGGATAATATGGTAATAGGCGATCTTGGAAATGGTTGGAAGATTCTCACTAAGGCGTTGAACGCAGATAGGATAGCATACGCTGCTCTAGCGGTTGGCGTAGGTAAAATGGCCCTTAACATAGCAACAGAATACGCTAAAGATAGGGTAGTCTTTAACAGACCTATAGGGTCTAATCAAGGAGTGCAATTCCCGCTGGCCGAGGCGTGGATACTACTTGAGTCTGCATGGACGCATGTACTGAAGGCAGCGTGGCTGTATGATGCTGGTGAAAGAACAGATGTGGATGCATGTATGGTGAAGTACGCAGCGACTTATGCTATGTTCAAGTCGTTGAAAGCTGCCATGACGGCGTTGGGCGGCCATGGTTATCTGAGGAAATTCCACGTAGAACGGCTTATACGGGACGGTTGGATACTTGCCTCAGGGCCTATATCTCAGGAACTTGCCCTCGCTTACGTAGCTTCTCGCGGCCTTGGCCTTCCTAGGTCGTTCTAAACTCCACATCCCTACCTATATTACTCTCCAAGCTTCTAGAATAGACATAAGAAGCCGTGTAGAGGTCAATCGCAGCAAACCCAACCGACTTGAACAACGTTACCTCCCGCTCGTTTTCCCTCCTTCCCAAACCCCTAACAACTAAATCCTCCAGCTCTATTATCTTATCACGTGTTATTACGTTGTTTTTTATCGCATGAATTATATCGCCTGCTTCCCTTAGGACACTGTCTTTAACATCAGCTACTATCTTGGATGCCCTCCCTATAACATCATCCTCCAGCTCCCGTCTGTTGGGTAGAACTCCTATGCTGTTCACGTGAACCCCTTCGCTTATCCACCTACCGTATAACACCGGCGTAGCAGAGTTGGTAGCTGCGATAATCAAATCTGACTCTTTGGCATAAACGCCGGGATTATCTACCGCGTTAATCTCAAAATCAAACACCTCAGCAGCCTTCTTAGCAAACTCCTCCCTATTAGCTTTAGTAACGCTGTAAACGTAAACCTTTGATATCCTCCTAATCGTATCTACAGCTTCCAACTGAGTCCAAGCCTGAATACCGCTGCCTATAAGGGTAACTACCTCCACATTTTGTCTGGCCATATATTTTGTAGCGACACCCGATAGCGCTCCTGTTCTTATAGCTGTTAATTCTACGGAGTCTATTAAGGCTATGGGTACTCCCTTCTCGGAGTCGAAGAGCAGCAGTATTCCCAACGCCTTCGGCAGGTTGTAGAGTTTAGGATTTCGTTTATACTCATTTACTATCTTAACTGCTAAGCGCTGGAGTTTATTCGAGTACGCCGGCATGAAAAGCCATACGGCGTCTTTCTCAGGTATCTGTGAGACTATGCGCTGTGGAGTCTGGAAATCTACTCTATGTTTTTCATGGAAGTATTTCTCTACGAGGTTTATGCATACGTGCATAGGTAGAAGCTTTCTTACTTCTCCTGCTGTAATCAGCCTCATGTATGCTGCACCTGTCTATTATCAATAACCCGTTTTGCCTTTCCAACTTCCTGTCTAGGCAACGTCATGGGGTCCAAGACCTCCACTTCAGGTTTTATCATCAGAACATTATGTAGTTCTTCGGAGAGTTTATCTGCCAGCTCCCTCTTTCTAAATTCATCCATCTTCTCCTTTGATTCTACAAGAATCTTAAGATAATCCAGAGCTTCTTTACGTGTAACCTGTATCTGATACTCCATACCTATCTCAGGATATTTCATAATGGTCTGCTCTACCGCGCTGGGCCATACGCCCACGCCTCTTACTTTAATCATATCATCCAATCTACCTCTTATCGGTGTTATCCTCCTGTGGGTTCTTCCGCAGTCGCATTCAATAGAGTCTATTACCTTCGCTAGGTCTCTTGAGCGGTATCTAAGTAGCGGCATGGCTTCTTTGGTTAATGTCGTGAAAACAAGCTCCCCTTCCTCCTCCGGGCCTAGTTGCTCCCCTGTCTTGGGGTCTATAACCTCAATCAGGAAATGGTCCTCCCATACGTGTAGGCCTTCGTGGTATTTGCAGTCATTCGCCACCCCTGGGCCGCAGAGCTCTGTAAAACCGTAGATATCATATACATCCATTTCCCATGCTTTTGAGATTTTCTTTTTCATCTCCTCAGTCCATATCTCGCTTCCGAAGACGCCTTTTCTAACCTGAGTATCTTTAGCAGGGTCTATCCCCATCTCATGGGCTGTTTCGGTTAATCTGAGTATGTACGATACTACTGCGCATACCATAGTGGTGCCGAAGTCTATCATGTATTGTATCTGTCTTTTGCTGAATCCTGCTCCCGCAGGGACTATGAAAGCACCTATTTTCCTAGCCCCGTGGTAAAAACCGAAACCTCCTGTGAACATGCCGAAGCTGGGGGTTATCTGGAATATGTCCTGCTTTGTTAAGCCTGACATAGTTAGGCTTCTTGCAGACACTTCAGACCAAACCTCAATATCATTTACAGTGTAAAGCCCTAGTGTTGGTTGTCCTGTAGTACCTGACGTGGCGTGTATTTCAACTATTTCATCTTTTGGAACAGCCATCATTCCGAATGGGTAGTTATCACGTAGAGTTTGCTTGGTTGTGAAGGGGAGCTTACTTATATCCTCCACGCCCTTTATATCTTCAGGCTTAACTCCCTTCTCATCCATGGCCTTCTTATAATATTGCACGTTCTCATAGGCGTGTTTAACAGTAGCTCTAAACCTCCTATTCTGCAACTCCAGTAGCTCTTTCCTATCTATCCTCTCCATCCTCTCATTATAATACCTCTCACCCATTCCACAACACTAGAACATCCTTTTTGCTATTTATTACTCTAAACAGTAAACTTCCGTAGTTACTGGTAAACAAAATCTACAAATAATAAACAGCATAACATCGCAGAGGTAGGAGATGGAAGGAAGTTGAGCATGGAGCCTTTGCGAGGAGTGAGGGTTCTGGAGTTTGGCTCGGCGATAACAGCTCCTATGTGTTGTATGTTGCTGTCTGAGATGGGTGCTGAGGTGATTAAGATAGAGCCTCCGGGTAGAGGTGATGACTCTAGGAGCTGGGGGGTTAAGAAAAACGGAGAGAGCCCCTACTTCGCCCATTATAACAAGAACAAGAAGAGCCTGGCCCTTAATCTGAAAGCCCATGAGGGCCTTGAGATAGCCCTTAAACTTGCCGAGAAATCGGATGTTGTAGTGGAGAACTTCAGGCCTGGTGTTATGCACCGGCTTGGCTTAGGGTATGAAGTGGTTAAACAGCTTAATCCCCGCGTGGTTTACTGCTCCATATCAGGGTTCGGCCAGACGGGGCCTTATAGGGACTTGGGCGGATACGACGCAATAATACAAGGCATGTGCGGCCTCATGTCAGTCACAGGCGAACCCGATGGAGAGCCTATGCGCGTAGGAGTGCCTATAACTGACGTGGTAACAGCCTTATATGCGGCTTACTCCATATTGCTAGCGCTGCTGTGGAGGGAGAGAACCGGCGAGGGCCAGTTCATAGACATATCGCTATATGAGGCCGGCGTCTCCCTGATGGGGCAGTGGATAAGCATCTACTCGGCGACAGGCCACCTACCCACCAGGTTCGGCAACAAATACCCACTCCTAGCGCCCTACGAGCCTATAAAAACCAAAGACGGATACGTTATACTAGGCATAGGAAACGACGAGCTCTGGAGAAAATTCTGTAAGATAATAAACAGAGAAGACCTAGCATACAATAGCAAATACAGGACAAATCAAGACCGAATAAAACCTGAAAACAGAGAAGAGTTAATCAACACACTCTCCGAAATAATGAGCAGGAGAACTACAGATGAGTGGATAGAAATCCTCTGGCGCAACGGCATACCAGCAGGGCCTATAAACACAATAGACAAAATACTCAAAGACCCCCATCTTAATGAAAGAATGTTCTTTGTTAAAATGTCCCATCCAATAATGGGAGAGCTTACAACCCTTAATCCCGTTCCGAAGTTTGAAAAATTCACAGGCGGAGTTAGGTCTAACGCTCCTCTACTCGGTGAGCATAGCGTTGAGATACTGAAGACACTCGGCTACAGCTATGATGAAATAGAAAACTTCATCGCAAAGGGTGTAATATCAACAACCGTTAAAAAGTAATCAACTAAACACAATATACCATAACTTTATACTAAACAGGTTTCAATCCCAGAAACCGGGCCATCCTCTGCAAAAGCTCCACAGAATAAACCCTCTTATACTCTACAAGAAGCCTATACAACACCCTCTTATCACCACACCATTCCAGACGATTAATCACATAAGAGATAAACTGGCTAACATTCTTAGGAAAAGGAGAAACCTTAGCATGACTAAAATCTATTATCTCAGCTTCTCCATTAACTTTAACAATAACATGAGTTGAAGCATCCCTCAATTGATTATGACTCAACAACACAACATCCAATCTAAAACACTTTACCAAAATTCTATAAAAGATCTTCTTAACAATCTCCTCATCTGGATCTTCTTTTAGAAATTCCTCTAACGTTCTTCCTTGTATATACTCCATTAGGATGGCATCATCATTGTATGCAAATACCTTAGGGCCTACACCAGCTTCATTAGCCCGTAGTTGTTTCTCAGCTTCTCCCACCATACTATCTACTGGTGAATCTAATCTACGTATCTTAACTACGGCTTCCCTCCCTGAGAACTGGCAAAGTACTGCAACTCCTCTGCTTCCTTTACCAACTACGCAAGGGTATACTCCTCCCTTCTCATCGTAGAATACATAGATACCATCTACGTTCATTGATTTCAGAACATCAAGTCTACGGCGTATAACTTGCATATCAACCCGTGGAAAGGATAGAGGTGATAAATCAACTCTTGAGTTGATAACCTCATCTAGACCTATGGCATGTGTTTCAAAGCATCGATGTAGCTGGGCCTTCCACATAAAAATCCCTCCACAAAGCTTCTTAATCCATGCTCATCCGCAAAACTAATCACATTACTGTAGCCTGCTATAATAACAGCTCCTTCTGTTACGTATCTCTTCAACCCATGGGATAGAGAAACTGAAGACCTCTGCAAGGCTTGTTTAAGCACTTCATCGACCTTTGTTAATGTTCTCTTCTTCAGAACATAAATTCTATTACCAGAAACCCAGGGACCTGCTATAGTTCTTTCGTCCTTTACATGTTTATGAACAAAACCTAATGCTGTTTCTCTGAAAACCTCAGGTCCTTTATGAAGATAAAATCCAGGTAATTCTAGTTCTTCCAGTTCAAAAAGCATGAAAACTGTCTTCTCATCACTCCACGCATCGTATCGCCAGACCTTAAATCCAGCTACCTCAAGGGCTTTCGTAACGCCATTTAAAGAATGAAGCAGCTCCCCCCAGAGGATATCAGGAGGCTTTGATTCTCTAATCTCGAAGAAGACTCCAAGTATATTCCTTGAACCAACAACTGGATGATGCCCTTCACTTCTATGAAAGAACCTGCTTGAGGGTTCTTCGATAAACAGCTTAGCTAATAGTATAAATTCGGAGAGCTTCTGCAGAGTAACCGCTGAGGCGGCGTTTCTATTTTCGTCAACTGGATCTGGTATTATTAGAGGTGAGTTTGGGAATTTCCTTATAATCTGTACTCTATCAACGTTCGTTGACGTTATTTCCATAACGACGGGCGGTTTCCACGTGGTTGCGTGTTTTAGCAAGTTCTCTAACGTTTTGTACTTTACTATCATTAGCTCTGTTACATATCCGCTGAACCCTCCTACTCGTATCTCAGCACCGTATAGGTTCGAGGCCTGCAGCAGGGCTTTTAGAAGTCTTACTTGATCACGCTGTTCCTTTGTTAAGTTGCTTTTCACGAACTTGGTGTGGTGGGGGGTTCTATCTACGGCTGTTTTCCATCCTTTATCCAGCCTATAGCAGGGAACTATGTTGAGTTGTATATTCTTCACTATTCCCTCTACGTAAGGGTGTTCTGCGTATCTTAGCCTTGCAAAACCTCCGAGTTTTTCTACAGCTGTTTTTCCCGCTTTTATGGTGAGGGAGGCCATAGTTTCTCTATCTACTCTAGGGTTGAACTGCGCGAATATATCCGCCTCCTCTTTTCCTCTTATCCATGTTCCTTTTGCGAACGATCCTTCGAGTGAGATTTCTTCTACGCCCGCCTTCTGCGTAAGCTCTTGTTTTAGAATCGATATTACATCCTCTACTACTTCCATTACCTGCTTTTCTTCCTCTTCAGTCGGCTTAACCTCCTCCAGAACTCTATTCAGTATTTTGTTAAACTCACTCTCTACCGCCTTCATGCCTCATCAGGTCTTCGTATATAGGTCCTTTTTGCGTTAATATGCTCTTTTTTAGGTATATGCATTCTATCCTCTGTCTCCCAAACAACTCATTACCATAGTTAGCCAGTATCTGTAATAGAGTATGTTTGTCTTTCACGCTCTTTACCCTAGCTATCGTTAGGTGAGGTGTGAATTTCTCGGGTTGAAAACCTAGCTTCTCCATTCTCTGCTGCACCTCGTTACCCAGCCTATTCAAAACACCATCAAAATCCTCTACCCCAACCCAGATTACGTTTACCCTACTGCCTCCGGGGAAATACCCAACACCCTTAAACACTACCTCAAAAGGGTTGAACTTTACTTTCTTAAGCTCCTGCTTAACTTGCTCCACTTTATACGAGTTTATCTCGCCAAGGAACTTAAGCGTTATATGCAGGTTACCGAGTTCAACATCTTTAGTTAATGCGGAGCCGGAGGATTTTATTTCATCCTGAACCATCTTTATTTTCCTTATAACCTCTGGATTATCCACCTCAACTGCTATAAACGCTCTTACAACGTTCATTTTCCATCTACCTTTCTACTTCTGGCTATTATTAGGTGTTCAGCTGTTGATTCCGCGTTTTTATACAGTAGGTTATCGCTGTTCTCAACCCATAGGGCTTTATTTCCTTGTTTCTCCATGAAGTATCTGTAGTGTTTCTTCACATGTTGCTGCAGCTCTGTATCAAGTTCATACCGTCTTTCTTCCGTCAGGTCTTTTGACATTACCCTTCTCATTCTAGCTTCTTCATCCTCTAGGCTAACTATAACGTAGTAGTCTGGTTTAATGAATATCCCATCCCCCAATTCCTCTACCAGCTTAAATATAGCCTCTAGGTGCTGGTTTGAGAAGGTTTTATTCTGGTGTTTTTCAATAAGCGCCAGGCCGTAGACTATTGAGCAGAGGTAGTAGCGGTCTATGAAGTAAAAATTGGGTTTTTTCTCCCGTATTATGTTTTTTATTATTTTACTATCTGCTGATGTGTTGGCTAGGAAGAGAAGCATTCTAGTAAAAGCATCTACGTCAGGTGAGTTTCCTATGGATTTAGCTATTTTTCCAGTTTCCGAGTTGCTGGGAGTTTTATAATGTTCAACAGTATAACCTCTCCTTGATATTAACCGACTTGTTTCTTTCATAAGTGTTGTTTTACCCGCACCGTCCACCCCCTCCCATACAACAACAAACGTCTGGCCCAGCATAATTCAACAGCAGTAGTACATGGCTTGTTTTTAATTCTATCACCGTAGCATGGCCCTTTCATAGAAACACTTAAACTATGGAATTTAGTAGTATATCTTGCGGAGGGAAGAAAATGCCAGTTACTGTACGTGTTAAGGATGTTATGGATAAGAGCGTCGTTTTAGTTGGCGCTGAGGAGAGCGTTATGGATGCCCTTAAGAAGATGCTGCAGTCTGGAGTATGGTCTGTGGTTGTCGAGAAGAGGGGATTGCCTGAGGGTGTTATTACTGAGAGGGATATACTTAGAAGATGCGTGGTTAAGGGCTTGAATCTGGAGAAGGTGAAGTGTGAGGAGATAATGAGCTCCCCTCTGCTTAC
>DQVM01000131.1 GCA_015661775.1 Candidatus Caldarchaeum subterraneum
ATAGCCACGTCAGGCTTAACGGCTTTGAGCATCACCATCCTCTCCCCCGTGAAGGGGCATTCAACAAGCTTAGCAAAGCCCTCAGCAACTAGGCTGCTCAACATATCCGAGCCCAGCAGCGTCTTGGTGGGTATGCAAGGTATCCCCAACGCCGCCGCTAGTATAGCCTGGGCTATTGCTAGGTTGGAGTAGTCTATCATCTTAACCTGCCCCGATTCAACCGCCCTGCTGAAGTTATACCCCATCCCATGGGATACGTTCCCCACCCAAGCCGCCATAACCTTACCGACGCACCCCGCCCCTATAAGCTGGTCAAAAGCCATGTCTGATATAGGCCCTATCAAGGTAAGGCCCCTCTTCCCTTGGCGTATTATCTCATGGACAGCAGCGAAGGGTATTGAGTGCTCCAGAGCCAATCCCAAGGCTATTGAACAGCCATCCCATACGTTCCGGGCGATAGCGTCTTCAAGGGAGGTGAGTTTGGAAGCCATGCTGGGAAAAAAGGGGAATGACGGTGCTATTATTTGTTCCGCCACTGGGGTCTCCGCTTATCTAGAAAAGCCCTCAGGCCCTCCACCGCATCCTCCGTCTGCATAAGCTCCTTGAGGTAGATTTCAGACGCCTTGGCTAGGGCCTTCTTTAGAGGAAGCTCCAGCCCCTCTAGGAGGGCTTTTTTGCCGTAGAGCATGACAGCCCCGCTGTTATTGGTCAGCTGGTTTAGCAGTTTCTCCAGCCTCCCCTCCAGCTCCTCCGGCTTAGCCACCTCGTTGACAAGCCCTATGCGATAGGCCTCCCAAGCCTCCAGCATCCCGCCGGTAAGAATTATCCTAGCAGCTTGCCTCAGCCCAACCAGCCTAGGGAGGAGAGCCGCGGCTATAGGAGGATACACACCCACCTTTATCTCAGGCTGGCCCAGCTCAGCCCTCTCGGAGGCTATGATAAAGTCGCACGCCATAGCCAGCTCCATGCCCCCGCCCATGCACCTGCCGTCTACAACGCATACAGTAGGCCTTGGGAAGTAAATCAGCCTCTCCAGCATCTCCCCAAACCTGTTAATAAGCTCCTCAGCTGTATCGGGTAGATGCTCCCTCACATCAGCCCCTGCGCTGAATATGTTATCCAACCCAGACCTTACGACTAAAACGTTAAGCTCCTGCTTGGTAGCTAGGCCGTCGAGAGCTTGGGTTATCTCGTTTATCATCTCTAGGTTTATGATGTTGAGCGGAGGTCTTGAGATTGTTAGATACGCCACGTTACCCCTCTGCTCTACTTTCACCGTCTTAAACCCAGCCGACACACCCCCTCAACCCACTACTATTATCTGCCGACCTAACACCCTACCCTCCTCCAGGTTCTTCATCGCCTCGTTAACCTGCTCCAGCTTAAGCCTGCTGGATATTACAGGCTCCAGCTTTATCCTACCCATCCTCACCATGTTTATCAGCGTAGGGTATTCAGCTAGCCTGCAGCCGAGGGAGCCTAGTACCGTAACCTCCCTGAACATAACCCTGCTCACCCGCATGCTCCAGTTCTCTGCGCTGTAGCCTACGACGACAAGCCTGCCGCCGGGTTTTACTAGGTTGAACGCCTGCTCCAGAGTTGCTGGTTTACCTATTATCTCAAACGCTGCATCAACCCCGGCTCCTCCGGTTATCTGGTGAACCGTCTTCGCCAAATCCACCTCCGCAGGGTTTACCGTTTCAACAGCTCCCAGCTGTTTAGCAAGCTGAAGCTTACGGCCGTCTATGTCTATCGCTATGACCGAGGCGCCTAGGGATGCTGCTATCTGGACGGCGTTTATGCCAACCCCCCCGCACCCTAGTATAGCTACCCACTCCCCTCCCCTGACCGCTCCCCTGTTCTTAACAGCGTGGAATGGCGTTGATACAGCGTCGGAGATTATGCAGCTCTCATGGAGGGGAAGCTCGTCGGGGAGTTTAAACAGCATCTTGGCAGGGGCTTTGATATACTCCGCGAACCCGCCGTCTATGTTATTCCCCACCATCTGCATACCCTCGCATATATTATCCCTCCCCTCCCTACATCTTTGACATGCCCCGCATGAGAGGACTGGGGGTATCAGAACCCTGTCCCCGGGTTTAACGCCTTCAACACCCTCCCCCACCTCCTCCACAACCCCTGAGACCTCATGGCCGAGAATAAGCGGAGGCTTCTTAAACGTAGGGACTCCATGTAGGTAGTGCAGGTCAGTGGCGCAGACGCCGCATGCAGCCACCTTGACCAAAGCCTCTCCATAACCAGGCTTAGGCTCTTCAACATCAGCCAGCTCAAGGGGCTGTCCAGCAGCTTTAAACAACGCGGCCCGCACTTCTCTTCACCCCTTAATCGGCTTGCCGCAGTTCAGGCAGTAACTAGACGCTAGGGGTAGGTATTTCGCTCCGCAGCCGTTGCATGAAAGCATATACGGCCCATGTGGGTAGCGGGGGTCTACTCCCCTCCCTATGTCGCCCCGTATCTCCCTATACCTTCTCCGGCGTTTCTCCTTGAAAGCATGCAACCCCTCAGCAGGCTCTATACCCCCTATGTTGAGGGAGAAGAACTCCTTAGCATGCTCCCACGTAAGACGCCACACCAGGTCCCGCCACCAGTTTAGGTGAACCTTGAAGTAATGCAGGCTGGTTGGGGAGAGCTCCAGCATCCTGTCTATATACTCCTTTACCTTATCGTCAAGCCCCTCGTAGGGGACGACGTCGTTTACTATCCCCCACTCAAGAGCTTGGCGGGCAGGTATCTCGTCGCTCGTCATAACAACCTGAGCGGTTCTCTTCAAGCCTATGTGGAGGGGGAGCCACTGGCTTAGGCCGCCTATCGAGGTCATCCCAACCCTGGGGCCGGGGGATATGAACTTGGCATGTTCAGCGGCGACTGCCAGGTCTGAGGCTGCCACGAACTCGAAACCGCCTCCCGCTACTATCCCGTTAACCCTCGCTAGGACTGGTTTGCCGCAGTGCATTATAACGTCTAGGAACCTGCCGTATATCTCTCCCCACTTCCACCAGTCGGATGGCTTCCTGTTGTATATCTCTGCGTACTCCCTGACGTTTCCCCCTGTGCAGAACGCCTTATCCCCGGCCCCCGTCAGGACTATGAACTGTATGTTATCATCCCACATGGCGTCGTCGAAGGCGTCTATCATCTCCCTTAGGGTGTTTAGGACGTAGGAGTTGAGCTCATGCGGCCTGTTTATCTGGATTAGGGCTGTGTGGCTGTGGTAGCTCTTGTCGTAGATTATGTCTTGGTACTGCCTGCTCATCTGTTATCATCCCCTAGATGGTCTGGAAAACTTTAAGCTTCAAAGCCTAATTCTATAAATTAAAATGGCTATTGAACAGCCCCCTCTCCAGAAGACCCAGCCTCTCTAAGGTCTCCCGCCTTGGGATACCATCACGGTCCCAGCCGTGCAGCTCGTAGTATTCATCCAGCATGTGTTCAAACCGCATAGGGTCTATCTTCCTGCCCCTCACCTTCGGCATGCCTGAGCTGGTGGGTTCCCGGTAGTAGCGTTCAGGGAGCCTGTCATCCTTCCTGCCAAAGCCCAAGCGGATGTTGAGGAGCCGCTCCACCGTTACTATCCTCTCACCCACCGTCATCAAATCCTGTGTAGAAAACTCCATACCGGTTGCGTATTTTATCAACTGGCTCCACTCACCGTAGCTGGGGGCGTGGACTGAGATGAACTTCATCTGGAACCTGCATAGCCCCAGTGCGTCTCCAACCGCATACTGGAGCTCGTGCCACCATATCATCCTGCTCTTCCCCTCGTAGCTTGTGTAGTCGTTTGAGACCTCGTCTCCGTAGAGTTGTTTCAGCAGTTCTTTTGGGAGGCCGTATAGGTCTAGGGCTGGCCTGCTTCTTAGGTGGTCCGCTCCCCTCGTAGCTGTTGCTATCCCTAGGGAGAAGCTGGGAACGGGTCTGTCGTCTGAGAGGAGTATCCCCATACCCTTTATGTGCATGGCGTAGTAGCTGGTCTCCTCACCCAGCCTTTGGATGGAATACTTCATCCCCTCAGCCAGTATATCCCCCAACCCTCTACGGGTTGCTATCATCTCTATAAGCTGGTAAACAGCCTCCTCATCCCCCCACTCAGGCCTTAAACCCCCTAGAACCTCCCTCGGGATTAGCTTCTTCTCGTATAGCTCCATCACCCAAGCGATTAAGTTACCCACCTCTATCGTATCTAGGCCGTATCTGTTGCATAGATAAGCAGCGTTCATAACAGCCTCTATCCTGTTTATCCCCACCATAGTCCCGAAGCTGCCTATCTGGCTATACTCAGGCCCCTCGCCTACATGCGGGTAGGGGCCTTCCTCCAGCTTATAGACATGCCTGCATTTTATACTACATGCGGAGCAGCCTGACATCCCCTCCTTATACCGCTCTATGTTCTCAGGCTCCAGCGTCCCTACGTCAAGGAGCGTCTGGGTCTGGAGGTTCCTAACCCTGAGGAGGCCTGTGTGGTAGGTGTAGTTGAATATCGCCGCTGTTCCGTGGACGGATTGGGCTTGGGCCCATTTGGTTGACATTATGCGGTCTATCATCTCCCTTGAGTATTTTATCAGGTTCTTGGGGTCGTGCCAGTCTATTGGCTTCTCCCCCTCCGCTGAGATTGCCTTTACCAGCTTGCTCCCCATTACAGCCCCCATCCCCGTCCTTCCCGCGGCGCTTTTCCGACCCGTCCTGACGCAGGCGAACCTAACCAGCCTCTCCCCCGCCTCGCCTATAACCAAAGATTGGACATTCTTACCTGACTCTTTCCTTATCTCCTCCTGCGTTGTGAAGGTGTCTAAACCCCATAGGTGCTCCGCGTCTAGTATTGTAACTTTGTTGCCGCTCATGTGTATCCTGACCGGCTTCTCCGCCCTGCCCCTTATCACCAGAAAGTCAAACCCGGCCTTCCTCATCGTGGCTGCGAAGTATCCTCCTATGTTGCTGTCCCCCAGAGCGCCTGTAAGGGGTGAGCGGGCTGAGATGTTACACCTCCCGGAGCCGAGGGCGGGTATTCCAGTAAGCAGACCCACCCCCACAACGAGGACGTTATCAGGGCCTAGGGGGTTTGTTCCACCGTCCAGCACGGTGTTGAGCAGATAGGAGTTAACCCCACGGCCTCCTAGGAAGGCTCTCCTCCAGAAGCCGGGGACGGGCTCGGAAGAGACCCTGCCCCTGCTTAGGTCTACGTAAGCCACTAGTCTCTCCGGCTTCACCTAGCTACACCCCTCACCTTAGGCTGGGTCGGGGTTACCCAAGTTATGCTATACCTTGTTCCACAGCTGCTGCACGTGGCCTCGCCTGCCCCCTGCTCCACCTCAACCCTGCTGGAGCAGTTTAGACACCTTACCGAGTGTTGAGAGCCTCCTGAGAGGGGAGGGGTGAGCATTATCGTCTCCCCGCCCTTTATACGCCTGTCAAGGTCGCGGGTAACCTCGCCGTCGACCGAGACTACTAGCTTCTCAGGGTCGTGTTCAAACCCGGCCAGATACTCAGCCCCCCTGCCTCCTGTCTCCTCAACAACCCGCGAGATAACTTCCCTCAAGCTCTGCTCCTTCCGCAGCTCTATGTTTACCTGGCTCCTCCCGGTGGCGGATTTGAGGGGGCCCACGAGTATTATTTTTACTGTTTTATCCACGTTGGCTGGTGGTTCCCGGTGGTTCATATAACTTTATGATAATTTATATAATTAGATAGCTTGGCGGATGTAAAACCTCCTAGTAAAGCCGCAGCTCTTACACCGCAGCACCACGTGGGTGGAGCGGTTCTGCCTCACCCTGACTGAGAAGGTTGAGGAGCCTACGAAGGGGACGCCGCATTTCCTGCAGAACCTCCTCCTGAGCCGTGTTGGGAGCCTCACCCTAGCCTTCTGGGCCAGGCGCTGGGCTTGTTTAACCGCCTTCACCGCATACTCCGGGTGGGTGCTGTAGATTGAGAAGGCGAAGTCTAGGGCCCTTTCTACGCGCTGTATAACCAGGTCTCTGAGCTTCCTTCTACGTGCCTGGCGTCTCCCCCTGCTCATCTCCGTACATCCTCCTCTCCAGGGTGTAGAGCCTCCTCAGGGCTTGTCTCTTCTCATCCAGCCCCAGCCTGCTCGACTCCACCACATCCCTAAGGAATCCTATCACCTTATCCATCCGCCTCCTCTCAACAGGGTAGGGGACGCCGTCCTTCCCCCCGTGGGCGAAGCTATACTTAACTGGGTCCCGCCAGTCTATCTCATGGCCGTGAATAATTGCCGAGACCAGCGCTAGTGCTCTAACCGTGCCGGGGCCCATGCCCCTAACCTCCACCAGCTCCTCGTAATCCGTAGGCTGTATGTCGTAGGCCCTCTTAACAGCCTCCCAGTCTATCCTGCGGGGCATGGAGAGGTGTCTTGGGAGGTTACTTAGCTCCCCTAGGTGGGTGTTATCCAGCGTAGCCTGCCCCCTCATAACTAGGTTGAAGGCCCTGGCCAGCTTGGCGGGGCTCTCCTTAACCAGGTCAAGAGAAGCCCTCCGCAGCTCCTCGTTTCTGCTTGAGGTTAGGTTCAGGACGTAGTCCTCAACCCTGTCCCCCACAACCGCTTGGTGGGGTTCTTCCACGAAGCTCCTAAGCCCCTCGCCCAGCCAGTGGTATCGCCTCGCATAGTGCTCGACGGGGTTCATCCCCTGCTGGACAACGCTCCACTCGCCATGCTCGTTGAATATTATGGCGTGGTGGTATAGCGTATAGCCGTCTTGGACTACCGCGTTATCTACTTTGGCGGATAACCTGCTGGCCCTAATCAAAGACTGCTTAACCCCCTCGCCTAGAGGGAGCTCAGCTATCCTTTCAGGAACCCCGGTGGCCGCCTTCCCCTTCCCACCAGCTACTGCAACCCCATGCTCGGCGAGGGATAATGAATCCCGTACAGCCCCTACGACCACCGTTGTTAAACCGCTTGAGTGCCAGTCAAACCCTAGGACGCATCCTAGGGCCTGGAACCAGAAGGGGTCGCTCATCCGCCTTACAACCTCAGAGGCTCCGTATTCATCCGCCAAGATAGAGAGTATATGCTTGGCTAGGTGCTTCATCCTAGACATAAGCCAAGGCGGGACGGGGCCGCTGTGTAGAGGCAGGTCAGCCGTTCCTGCTAGACGCATCCGCTATCCAAAACAACAACCCTCCCTCCTCCTTAATAACAATACTCAAGCCCAGCCTTCCTCAAAACTACTAGAGGCGTGGGGATTAACTTATAGCTGAATAAAAAGAGTAGATATACGCTGGGTTGAGGAATGGTTGAGAAGATGCCGAAGGTTGTGGGGGAGATAATGTCATCCCCCGTAGTTACTGCGAAGCCCCAGGCCAGCGTCAGGGAGGTTCTGGAGCTTATGGAGGGGAAATACATAGGGGCTGTAATCATCGTATCCGAGGATGGGAGACCGGTTGGGATACTGACCGAGAGGGATATAATAAGGCTCTTCCTAGTGAAAGGCGATAAGATACTCAACTCACCAGTCTCGGAGGTTATGTCAAAGCCCTTAGTAACTTGCAGTCCTAAAACGCCTATAGCTGAAGCCCTTAGAGTTATGCACACCAACAACATACGGAGACTACCTGTGGTGGATGGGGATAAGCTGGTAGGCATAGTAACGCAGAGGGACATAACCTACTGGACGCTCACGCTAATCGGATACCAAGCCCTGCGGATAAGCGAGTTAAAAGAAGCTGAGGAGAACCTGGAATAGATAACACCATGCTGGAGAAGCTGCTGCTAATCATAGTTGAAGCAGCGCTGGAGCTTGTTCCCCCGGAGTGTAGAAAACACCCATCAGTCGTTAAAGACGCTAAGAGAAGGGGTAAAACCCCCGGCGAGGTTCTCCTAGACCGCTCATACCACCATGCAGCTATGAAAGAACTTAGAAACAGCCATAAGCGAGGAAGACCAGATATAACCCACTTCAGCCTGCTGGAGGCTCTCGGCTCTCCTCTAAATAGAAAAGGAATGCTGGAGACCTACGTCGCAACGATAGATAACTACGTCATCTACGTAAAGCCATACGTTAGGCTGCCTAAGAACTATGATAGGTTCAAGGGGCTTGTGGAGCAGCTTTACAGGAAGCAGGTTATAACAGCTGAGGACGGCCGGGAGCTTCTTAGCATACAGCGTAAACCTTTAAGGCAGCTGTTGAAGGAGCTCTCCCCCTCTACTGTTTTACTTATGTCAGAAGCTGGTGAGGCCGTGAACCCTAGGGAGCTGGCCAACCTCATTAAGGAGAGCAGCAGGCCGGCGGTTCTGGTGGGAGGCTTCCCCCACGGAGGCTTCGCAGAAGAGACGATAAACCTAGCCGAGAGTGTTGTTAAGATCTTTGATGAACCCCTAGAAGCGTGGGTGGCTGTGTCTAGGATACTATGCGCTGTGGAGGAAGCGGTGCTCTAGAATCGCCTAAATACGAGGTGTTACCTGATATTGGGTGGGTGAATAGTAGGTGTATAGGAAGCCTAGGAGGAGGGGGTCTGATAAAAGCCTGCTGGCGGAGGATTACGAGTATGTCGAGGGCTTCGGCTCGCTGGTGAGACGGGCTAGGGAGAGCCTTGGACTATCCCAGGAGGAGCTCGCTTCTCTGATAAAGGAGAAAGCAACGGTCATCAGGAAGATTGAGCAGGGGGAGCTACATCCCCCAATAGACCTAGCTAAGAGGATTGAGAAGGTCCTTAAGATAAGAATCGTACAAGCCTCCGTGGAGGAGAACCCCCCGGTTAAGGTCCCCCGAGGCCAGCCGGGTGAGGCTACATACACCTTAGAGGACCTGCTTAAACGGAGCAAAGCCCTTGGGGAATCTAAAAATAAGGGCGAGGAGGTATAAGCCTCCAGAGGTGCAGGGAAGCCGGGTGAAGGTGGCCGTAGTACAGAGGATGCTCAGGAAGGAGGAATACAACCTAGACGAGCTTAAGGAGCTCTGCAGAACCGCAGGGTATGAACCGGTCTATTCACTAACCCAAGTAAGGCCGCCTCACCCTAAATACAACATAGGCCCCGGAAAGGCTGAGGAGTTAAAACGAGCAGTAAAGAGCCTAGGAATCCATAAGGTAATCTTCGAGAACGACTTAAAGCCTGTTCAGGAGTATAACTTGGCGAAGCTCCTGGGGGTTCAGGTAATCTCTAGGATACAGCTTATTCTGGAGATATTCACCCTACACGCCGAGTCCGCTGAGGCTAGGCTTCAGATTAAGCTGGCTGAGTTGAAGTATGAGCTTTCTAGGGCGAAGGAGAAGGTTAAGCTGGCTAAGAAGGGGGAGCAGCCGGGTTTCCACGGCTTAGGAGCGTATGAGGCTGACATCTACTACGATGAGATAAGCAGGAGGATTGCCAAGATAAACGAGAAGCTGGAGAGGATAAGGAACAGGAGGATGCTCTTCAGGCGCAGGCGTATTGAGTATGGAATCCCAACAATCTCGCTTACAGGCTACACCAACGCGGGGAAATCAACCCTATTCAACGCCCTAGCTAAAGAATCAGTCCCAGTAAGCCAGCAGCTCTTCACAACACTATCAACCACAACGAGGGTTGTGAGGTTCGACGGGAAGAAAGCCTTCCTATCAGATACCGTAGGATTCATAAAAAACCTACCGCCCCTGCTGGTTGATGCGTTCAACTCAACCCTAAGCGAGCTGATATACTCAGACCTAATACTACTAGTAGTGGATGTTACAGAGCCTGTTAACGTTGTTAGGGAGAAGATAAACTCCTCGCTAGATGTCTTGGACGAGGTTGGGGTCAGTAACGTTCCTATACTGCTGGTCTTCAACAAGATAGACCTGGTAAACGACGCCGCCGAGGTTAGGAGGAGGATAGAGGAGCTGGGGGCTTCTCTACCATACGTGGCTGTGTCGGCGCTTAAGGGAATTAACCTAGACCTGCTGAGCAGCAGGGTTGCTGAGATGATGGGGGGATACATAAGGATAAAAGCCCTCCTAACAGACAGCCCCGAGGTGTACGACGTCCTCTCCATGCTTAAGGAGGAGTGTAAGATAATCAACCTAACGTACAACGGCTCAGGGTATGAAATAGATGTAGAAGCTCCAGTACATGTTGCTGAGAAGGTGAAGAAGATGTCAAGCGAATTTAGGGTTGTCGGGGGCTATGCGTAGCAGGGAGTATCTGGGTTTTATCAGGATGCTGGCGGACTACCAGTTCGTGGCTGGGGCTGGTGAGAGGCTCTTCCCCGACGACGTGGAGCTTGAGTTATCAAAGAAAACAGGATACATAAGACGTATATACAGAGACGGAGAGCTACTAGCTACGCTACGCCCCTCAGACGGCTATCTTACACTCACGATAACAGCCGCCAAGATACTAAAGGAGCTAACCCCCGGTATGTCGTTTAAGGTTAGGGTCTCGGATGAGGCTAGGCCCTTCATACTGAAGGGGAGGGATGTATTCTCCCGCCATGTAACGGAGTGTGATAAGAGCATAGCCCCTAGGCAGGAGGTTCTCGTCATAGACTCTGCCGGGGAGCTTATCGCAGTCGGGAGGGCTCTCCTCTCAGGTTCGGAGATGGGGGTTATGCGCAGGGGAGTAGCGGTAAGGGTTAGGGAGGGCTTGAGGTAGATTTTTATTCTCAGCATACCGTAGGGAGGAGGGAATAAGGGTTGAAGAGGCTCAGCCCACGTGAGCTCCGTAGGATGCAGGCCAGGATGCTAAGCAACCTAGGGCTGGACTTGAAGGAGCTCGGGATTGCCGAGGAAGTTATAATACGCCTAAGCGACAGGGAGATAGTAATCAGAAACCCCTCTGTCGTGGCTCTGAACGTGGATAAGGAAAGGATATTCCAGATTATAGGGGGGGAAGAGGAGGAGAGAACCGCTGAGGCTGTGGTTGGTGAGGCGCCGGCTTACGAACCCAGCCAAGATGACGTTATGCTGGTTATGGCCCAGACGGGTTCATCTGAGCATGAGGCCAGGCAGGCGTTGATAGAGACGAACGGGGACTTGGCTAAGGCGATACTCATGCTAAAATCATCCAAGAGGTAAGGCGGCTGGTCATTTAACTAGTAAACTAACCCCGGCCCCTCCTGACTCCAGCAGGGCTGAGATTAGCCTCTTCCTCCCCTCCCGCTCTATAACCACGCCCCCGTTGAAGTACCTAAGTAGCTTAACCACGTCATCGCGGTTTTCTACCTGCTTAAAGACCGTTAGGGCGTCTGTTGTGTAGTGCTCCTGCTTGGAGTCTATTAATTCAGAGACCCTCCTAGCCCCGAAGCTAGTTACATCCAAGCTGGCTAGGCGGTATGCCACGTGTCTTGAGATGGAGCTTACTAGGTTGAGCTGCATCCTGCCGCTGCTTTGCCTAATAAGAGCCTTAGATATAGAGTCTAAAACATAGGAGGAGAATTCAATTAAGTTACCGCCTCCAGATACGCGTCTTAGAGCCTCCGGGAAACCGCATAACCCAACAGCGAAATGGAAAGTATCAACTCCTCTCCAGAAATCCCTCAGGGTCTCCAGCTTCTTAGAGAAGCCCCTAGCTATATTCTCAACCCCCCGCCTAAGGTAGGTTATGAAACTCTTTTCATCATAATCCGCCAAGATAGCTGCTCTAGCGGCGTTTACGCACCCCACCCCATATACAGCCCCGCTGGATAAGTATCCTATGGAGAAGTAGTTCCCATCCCCTACTATTATAGAAACCCTGCCCTGAAAGGAGTTAAGCAGAGAATACAAAGCGTCAATACTGGAGTCTTGTAAAGTTGTTTGTATGTATAATGTGCCGTGTCTCTTGGAAAGCTGATTAATCAAGGCCGCATCGTTGTCTTCTATGGTTAATGAGATTCTCTTGTTAGAGACTAGGTTGAGTTTCTTAAGCAGGTTAATAAACCTAGAGTATCTCTCTAGGTTTCTCTTGGTTAAGCTGTCCAGCGTTAGGTTTATCTCCGCTTGGATGAACATGGCGTCGTTCATTATGTTTACTAGGGTATCCTCCTCCTCAGCCTCTATGCTGTAGGTTTTTGCGTATATCCCATAGGGCCACGAGCCTATCCCCTCTAGGTGTATTAGACCAGATAGGTGGTTGTCGCTAACCTCGCGGGGGAGAGATTCTAGTATTGTATATTCTGTTACTGCGGATTCTGAAGCTTTGAACAAAATGCTATGGGGGGTGTTGGACC
>DQVM01000116.1 GCA_015661775.1 Candidatus Caldarchaeum subterraneum
CACAAGGAGTCATGATTGCTGAAAATAAGGCTCCAGCAGACATAGGTTTAGTCCCTGAGGAATAATCTACCACTATATCACTTAGGTGGGAGCCCTGCTCAACCAGCCACTTAACAGCCCCTTTAACTACACTATACACCTCATACACATTATTCTCATCAGAAACCTCCTCAACGTGATGCGCTGGTATGCTAGTATTCATCTCCTTTAACTCCTTCTCTACAGCATCTACAGTCTTACGACTTTCATTTGTAGCTATGAAAATAACATAATCAGGCCTCTGGTTCCTAATAGAAAGAGCTATCGCATGCTCCACTCCTCGCCCAACACCAACAGTAACTATCATCCCGCGTTTCATACTATAATTTTCCGACTGATGAACTAAGTTAAAGTTTTTCGGTTAAGGATTAGATCTTAAGGGAATATTACATCCACTTCTTCCGATAAAATATCATCTTGTTAAAGATGGAAAGGTTTATAAAATTGGATGGATTATCCATCCAGCATGCCTAGAGCATTAACAACTATAGCAGTGGCTACAGCGCTTGTACTAGGTCTGGTTGTGGGATTCTTCGCACCCTTCAGGGAGTTGCGGGAGGTTACAGTAACTGAAACTCTAACGATTACTCATACAGTAGCTGGAGGGGATATGCGGACTATTACTGTAACAAGCTTAACTACTGTGGAAAAGATCTTAACAACTACTGAAACGGTTGAGGTTACTCGTGAGGTGAGGAATCCGCCGTTAATGCTTGACCTTAGCCATGCGAGGTTATTTGAGGTAGTTTTCCAAGATGGTTATAAGGTTGTTAAAGACGCTAATAATAGAACCCTGCTACTTATACCTCGTGGAGCAGCCCCGCCTGCTGGGGTTGGCGGTATAGTGGTTCAGGTTCCGGTGGAGAGGGTGGTCTTGCTTAGCTCAACCCAGGCGGCTCTGCTTGTGAGGCTTATGGAATACAGGCCTGAGATCATAGATACTATAGCTGGAATAGCATGGGGAGGGGAGTACGAGTGGTATCTTGAAGATATTAAAGAGGCGTTGGAGGAGAATAGGATAAGGGATGTGGGGGCTGCTTGGCAGCCCGATTTCGAGGCTATACTTGCTCTAAACCCTGATGTAATGTTCATCTATACATTCCCCGGATCTACTTTGCCTGCTAAGCTTGATGAGGTTGGCGTTGTTTATGCTGTTGATAATGAGTGGCTTGAGAACACGGCTTTAGGTAGGTTTGAGTGGATACGTTTCTTAGCTACCTTCTATAACATGGATTACGAGGCGTGGTTAATCTTAAAAGAGGTTGAGGGCAGGATATCTGAGATAATATCTAAGATAAGAGCGGCTGACCAGCCTCCTCCTAAGGTTGCTTGGTTCAGCATCTTCAAGGGGAAGGTATATGTAAGCAGGGGGGAATCTTATGTGGCTAACGCATTATACGACCTGGGGGCTGATTATATATTTAAAGATATAAAGGGAACAGGAAGCATAACCGTAACACTTGAGGAGCTGGTTACGCGCGTTATAGATGCTGATGTCATCATCTACTCCTCTACAAGGATTGAGAGTAAAGAGGATATACTTAAGGAAGCTCCGGAGCTTGCGGATTCGAAAGCATTCATAGAAGACAGGGTGTATATCTTCGCCCCGCCTTATTGGCAGCTAGGCCTAGCATACACGGATGAGTGGTATCTAGACTTAGCGGCTATCCTCTATCCAGAGCTGTTTAGGGGACATAACCTTACACTTTTCAAAAAACTCTAAAATTTTCTTGAAGTGTATGTTGTTTATTGTTGCTTAGTTAAGTTATGGCGGTTTCTCTTGCTGTTGATTAGAGTGGTTATTCTGTAGGTTGTGTATGGTATTGATAGCCATATTAGGGCTAGGGTTATGTTTATGGGTGTTATCAGCGTGTAGGGCATGGCTTCTCCCAGCTGGAGAATTACTACAGCCAGTTTTCCTCTTATGTCACTTAACCCCTGGGCGTAGGCGGGTGAGTCGAGGTTTATTCCTGAAATTATTTCAAGCCGTTCAACTATTGAGGTTAGGTCGGAGCGTATTAGGGTGAAGTCAGTTCTTTCTGTGGGGAATATCCATACTGGATTCCCCGACTCGGGGATTAGCCTTAAAGCTTCTTCTATGTAGCTCTTCATATCCTCTGCGAAGGCCGTTGACTGGGCTCTGCTCAAGTAACCTATTGCGGTTTCCAGCTTGTAGATTGTATCTATGTAACCTGCTGTTAATAACGTCAAGCCCACCGCCAGCCACGTTACTAGAAACATCACCCAAAGACGCCGCATGCTCTACCCTCTTATTATGTTGATGATTATTAACGCTGTTACTGCTGTTGCTGCAGCTAGGCCTGCTAGAGTTATTAACGTGAAGGGTTGTAGGTTGTTTAGCTGTATTTGGATTGAGGAGAGGGCGTAGTTAGTATCTTCAAGAACTGCATGTATAGTATAGTAGTCGCCTTCTGCTACTGCTGTTGTGAGCCGGCTGTGAAGCGTCAGGAGGTCTTTCTTTATTAACCCTAGGTCAGAGGCAGGTGTTGGGAAGAGCCAAACAGGGTTTCCTCCGCTTGGAATAAGATCAGCCGCGTTCTTGATGCGGGTTATAACTTCCTCAGGATTTACCGCTACTAATGCTCTTTCGATTTCCCCCATGGCCTTGGATATTGCGTATGCGTTGAAGGTGTAGGCTGAGAAGAAGAGGGCGGCGATTATCAGGGGGGTTGTGTATATTAACGTGGTGTAGAATGTGTTGTTTATCTTTTTGTTTCTGGGTTTTGAATGGTATATTGTTAGCAGGCCCATGAATATGAGGGATACCGCTACTAGGCTTGTTACGGGTATGAAGCTATATGCACGTTGGTAGAACGCTACTAGCGTAGCATATAAGGCGTATATTCCTATCACTATATCGAATATTGAGTAGTAGTCTAGTGGGAGGGCGTAATCTTTGCCTTTCCAGTCCCCTCCTCTTCCTATTATCCCGAATTTTGGGGTTCTTTGGAAGCTGAGGTGTCTGCTAAACATGGCGTGGATCAACGCTATGGCGTTATTCACCGAAACCCCAGTCCCGAATATTAGTAACGCAGCAGTATCCTTTAGAAATCTGCTCAAGCTACTATAGGCTTTTTTCAGGAACTTGTAGGAGCTGAGGAGCATGAATACCGTTATTGAGATTGGATAGAGGAGAATCCACCATACCATAGTTTCCAGCCTTGTGGGAACTCCTATTCTTATTACTAGGGGGATTAGCATAACCTGAGCTAAGAGAAGAAGCTGGGGCAGGTGTCTTGTCAGGTGTATTACAGCGTGAATCTTCCTTACTAGGCTGATTTTTGAGGATAGAACCGCTGGGAGGTAGTTCATAGCCGTCTGTATACTCCCGTAAGCCCATCTATACTGCTGCCTACGTGCTGCGTTGGCTTGTATAGGGAGCTCCGCCGGAGCTTCTAAACTATCTACATACACTATCCTCCATCCCTTCAGCTGTGCTCTATAGCTTAGGTCTAGGTCTTCAGCAAGGGATGGCCTCCAACCCCCCGCGTCCTCTATGCATCTCCTCCTCCAAACCCCAGCTGTTCCGTTGAAGTTTAGAAAGAACCCGCCGCTGTATCTTCCCGCCTGCTCTACCTTGAAGTGCAGGTCTAGACTAAGAGCCTGGGCTGCCGTTAGCGTTGAGTAGTCTCTATTCAGATGCCCCCAACGGGCCTGCACAAGCCCCACATCATCTGAGGTGAAGAACCTAAGCGTCTGTTTCAGAAAGTCTTTAGGTGGAATAAAATCAGCGTCAAAGATAGCTATGAATTCCCCCCTTGAATTTAGAAGAGCCTCCTGCAGAGCCCCTGCCTTGAAGTCTTTCCTCTCTTTCCTCCTGATGTATTTTATGTTGCTGAACCCTTCCTTCTTTATCTGTTCTATGACGGCTTTACATATTTGTGGGGTTTCGTCTGTAGAATCGTCAACCACGATAACCTCGTACCTGTCTTTTGGGTAGTCGAATGAACAGGCTGAGCGTAGAAGTCTCTCTATGACGTACTTCTCGTTATAGATGGGTAGGTGAACGCTTACAAACGGTGCTCTTTCCCAGTCTTTATCTTTTTTCGCAGACGGAAGTTTATACCGACTTGCCTTTAACAGCAGGTGTATATAGGCGAAGGTATGTAACGGTAGTAACGCGGATATGCCTAAGAATAACGCCACCACGCTAAGTTGTAAGAAAGACAAGACTCAACCTCCCCTAGATAATCATCAACAAATTTCAGCGACTTTTAAAGCATTTACCCAAAAACAATGCATCAGCAAAAGATTGTGAATTTGGTAAATGCTTAAATCCGCACTTAGGTGCTTGTGCTGTGATGTTTTTACGTGCTGATAGCCGTTTTTCTCATTTAACTTGGGAGTTTAATCCTTCTTCTGACCCGTGCTATGAAATACACGGAGCTGTCCGTGGCCTTTGCCCTAGGGTTTGCGGAGTCGATGCTGTGGGTGAGGGGATTGGCGTAGGGGGGGTGATAGCTGTTAATAACGATACTCCATTCTTTCCCCTAGACTCTAACGTAAGAATTCATGGCCATAAACTAGTGTGTAGTTACGTAATCAACGGCAAACCAGCCAAGTATATTCTAGATAGAAGGAGGATAGACCGGCCCTACTCTCTACTCCACAGAGCTTTAACGCCTCTCTACCTTAGAAGCTTCCTCACGAGGCCGTTATACGTGTATCTAATGGCTGTCAGAACAATACTAGGGATTAGGAATAGGTTTGAGAGAACTAAACCCCTAGGGGTTGTTGAAGCTAGCTACGTTATCGGAGATAATTACGTTGATGTTGGTATAAACCTTGACGGGGTTGACGCAGATGGCGTTTTCGTCGCTAACGAGTTTTCAGGCAGGTTATTCACCCAGCTGTATATAGATGGCGTTAAGGCCAGGAGGTTCGAGCCTTGGATGGAGATTACTGGTTGTAGGGAAGCTACGCTATACTCCCCATACCTGCGTATATCAGTTACATTACCCAATCTGGGTTCGTGTAAAATGCTGGCAGGACGTGAGGTTTTAGCAAGACGGCTAGACTGGGCAGGAGTTAGCTACCTAGCTAAACCAAACACAAGCCTACGTTACAGGGTGGTTTTAAGGAACCATGCAGCATGATGTTGTACTAATATTTCCGTACTTTGACGACGGTAGGTCTAGGCAGTTTAAGTTCCCACCCCTTGGAATAGGGTATATTGCATCCTATCTCAGGAGGTTTGGATACAAGGTAAAGATAATCGACTGCACCTTCTCAACTTGGGAGCACGTAATCGCGGAGGCTCAAAAAGCCAACGCTAAGGTTATTGGCATCTACAGTATGCTCTCGATGGTTAACAACGCTATCCAGATGGCTAAAACCCTGAGGGGTTGCTGTGAGCTTCTTGTAGCCGGAGGCCCCATGCCCTCCGCATATCCGCAGAAGTTCCTTGGCGTTTTTGATGTTGTTGTCCAGGGAGAGGGTGAGGAGACTATGGTGGAGTTGATGGAGTATGTCGAGGGTAGGAGGGAGCTGGGCGACATAAGGGGGATATACGCAGCGGGTAACATAGTTAAGGAGACGCAGCACTCTGTCAACGGGGGATTTCTATTTACCGGCCAGAGGCCGTTAATCAAGAACCTAGACACACTACCTTTCCCAGCCAGGGAGCTTTACGACAACGAAAGTTACCGGAGATACTACAGGAGTAACTTCGGCTATACGATGACCTCCATGGTGGCTTCCCGCGGATGTCCCTTCAGCTGCGGCTTCTGCTGGAGGCCGGATTATGGCCGGGTTTACAGGGTTAGAAGCCCCTCCAACATAGTTGACGAGATGGAGGAGGTGAGATACAGGTATGGTTATGAGAGGATATGGTTTGCTGACGAGCTTTTTATAGCGAATAAGAAGCATACTATGGCCCTCTGTAAGGAGATTATAGAGAGGGGGCTTGATGTTGAGTGGGAGTGCCTAGCTAGGGCTGATTTGATAGATGACGAGCTGGCTAAGGCTATGCGGAGAGCCGGTTGTTATAAGATAATCTTCGGCTTAGAGTCGGGTGATGACAGAACCTTGAAGCTCATGAACAAGCAGCTTAAAGTGGAGCAGTCCAAGAGGGCTGTTGAGACCATTAAGAGAAACGGCATAAAGGCAGGTGCTTTCTTCATCCTAGGCTACCCAGGTGAAAACAACGAGACCATGCTCAACACGATAAGATTCGCCTCCTCCCTCCCCTTGGATTACTTCTCCATGACAATCCCCTACCCTCTGCCAGGTACGGATTTGTATGAGCGGGTGAAACATAAGATGCTTACGGAAGAGTGGGAGAAACCTAGAAACGGATGGGACCATAAACTCCTCTTCGAACATGACTTCTCCAACGAGAAGCTACGATACGGTATATGGATGGCCGTAACCCGTGCAAAGCTCAGGAAGAAGCTGGGGCCTTTATACCGTCTCCTGAAACCGTGGGAGGTGTATACCGAGTTTAGGTTTAAGAGAATGAGCTGAAGACCCTGGATAGCGAGAATCTCCCAGCACCCAGCAGAGATAGCACGTAGGCCGCTGTTATAAGTGGTATGTTCTGCGGCAACGCTAAGGGATAGCCTGCCACGATTATGAATACCAAAAGAACCACAGCAGATACTTTAGAGGCTCTTCTAACTGCAATACCCAAGGTTAGGAGAACAGCCAACACCACCTCAATAAACCCTAGAATAAAAGCTGCGTAGGGGAGGTAATGTGCGGGAATTAAGACGCTTGTCAGGTAGTTGCCCTGCATAAACTCTATGAAATGGCCTGGGTTTCTGAAGGCGTCAAGCCCCCACTCTAGAAAGGGATAAGCGATGGAAATCCTCAGTAAAGCTGCGTTGATATCATGGGTTCTCACCACCTCACCGGTTATAAGGGCTGCTGATAAGAAGATTAAACCCACGCTCTGGGGCTCTGCCACGGGTTCAAGGGGCTTAACGTAGAGCCAGTAGTAAACCAGTATAGCTAAGCTAACACCTCCTCCGAGGGCTTTCCTACCCACCGCCAGCAGAGCTGCTGATGCCATGTGTAGTGCAGCGAAGAGCTCAAGGCTTGGAATCCTGCCGATATACCTATACTGCTCCAGCAGAAGAGAGGCAGCCCAAGCTACATGAGCAGTAGCCAAAGCTACGGCCACTACATAAACCCACTCGCCGCCAACTTTACGCAGCGTCTCTTGAAGCCCCATCAACACCACCGCCTCTAACTAACCTACACACCCTACTCCACAACGCCTCGTATAAGCTATTGAGGGGAGAAAACTAGCAAGTAGGCGATATGGTTTTACCCACACTACCAAGAGTTTGTAGTCCCCCTATTACCGTCCTGATTAGATAATAACTGGTGTTGAATAGGGATTATGAGGATGTTGTTGAATAAATTTGAGGGAGAGGGTTATTTCTTAGTTTTCTTAGCAGGCTTCCCCTCTATCACCTTTCTTATCCCTTCCACTATCTCCTTGACCTTCTTCTTCGTAGTTGACTCTAGGAGCCTAGCCCCTACGCTTGCTACTAGGCCGCCTACATTCAAATCGGCTGACCAGTTTACTACAGTCTTCCCATCGCTGGGCTGTAGGTTGAGGTTTATCGTAAGGTCTGCGGTGCTCTGCATACCGGAGCCCCTTCCAATTACCTTAACCCTATTCATGGGCTCCATATCCTCGAATTTGAACGTCATGTTCAGCGTTCCTTTTATCATCCCCAGCCCTATCTTGAAAGAGGCCTTGAACTGGTTTTCGTCGATAATCTCGTAGCTCTGCAGGTCCGGGATTATCTTAGCGAAGTCATCAGGGTTTGTTACAAACTTCCACACAGTCTCTACAGGTGCGTTTACCTCGAACTTATCTTCGAAGTGCATAAGCTTGCACCTTATATGTTAAGGCGGTTCTATCGGTGGTTTACCTGAAGCCTTTATCTCCTCAGCGGCTGCGAGAATGGCTTTTACTATGTTCTGGTAGCCTGTGCATCTGCATAGGTTGCCTGATATGCCTTGCCTAACCTCCATCTCGGTGGGGCTTGGGTTAATCAGCAGATAACCTAGGGCGGACATTATCATACCCGGTGTGCAGTAGCCGCACTGCAGGCCGTGATGCTCCCAGAAAGCCTTCTGCAGGGGATGAAGCTCATCATCTTTGGCAAGGCCCTCTATAGTTAGTATCTTCCTGCCGTTGGCCTGAACCGCGAATAGCGTGCATGACTTTATAGCCTTCCACTGACCATCATCTCCGTTTATCAATACTGTACATGCTCCGCAGTTGGTGGTGTCGCATCCTATGTGCGTTCCTGTTAAACCTACCACATCCCTTATGTAGTGAACCAGCAGGAGACGGGGCTCAACCTCATGCGAGTATTTTACTCCGTTAATCTCTACCTCAATCCTGTGTTTGCGGGGGAACTCAGCAGCTAATACCTTTGCTGCTTTCGCTTTCTTCCTAGGCTTAGCCTTTGCTGCTTTCTTCTTTTTTACCTGCTTCCTAGCCATACCGCTTCTCACCCCTTCACTATTCTTATTATATTTTTTAGATTTTAACACCAGCGCGTTCTAGGGCTAGTTTAAGGGCTCTTCTTGTGAAGACCCTCGCCATCTCCCGCTTATATTCCGCCGAGCCTCGTA
>DQVM01000054.1 GCA_015661775.1 Candidatus Caldarchaeum subterraneum
CAGCTCCTCAAAATTAACACCCACAAACCCCTGCATAACAACCTACGGTAGATGAAGAGGCTCACGATATTAGTCTTACCCAAACCCATAAGCGGGTTTATTACGGAGAGCAAGACGCGTTAAAGACGGTGAGCCGGGGTTGCCCACCTTACGTTTCCCAGCTATTATCCTGAACTTCAAAACCTACCGCGAGGCAACCGGGGAAGCAGCCCTCACGCTAGCTAAGATAGCTGAGAAAATCTCCAGGGAGACGGGTGTAGAGATAGCAGTAGCGCCTCAGCACATAGACCTACACCGGGTCGCCTCAGGGATATCCATACCCGTATTTGCGCAGCACGTGGACCCTGTTCCCCCCGGGGGTTATACGGGGCACGTAACTGTGGAGGCTGTTAAGGAAGCTGGGGCCGTAGGGTCTTTGGTTAACCACAGCGAGAGGAGGCTTAGGTTGTCTGATATAAGGGAGTGCGTAGCTAAGCTACGGGAGTCTGGCCTAGTCTCGCTTGTATGCGCGGGTGATGCTGTTGAAAGCTCGGCTGCTGCGGCGATGAACCCTGATATAGTCGCTGTTGAACCCCCTGAGCTTATAGGAACAGGCATTCCGGTGTCGAGGGCTAAGCCTGAGGTTGTTACCGAGACCGTTGAGAGGATAAGGCATGTGACCCAGCGGGTTCGTATACTATGTGGAGCTGGTATCTCAGGGCCCGGCGATGTTGAGGCTGCTCTTAAACTGGGGACAGACGGGGTTCTGCTGGCTAGTGCGTATGTTAAGGCTAAGGACCCTGAGGGCCTGCTGAGGGAGATGGCTGGGCGGCTGCTTGGAAAAACCTAACCCTAGTCTATCACCTCAACCTCCAGCCTACTCCCCTTAGCGTCGAACACGTGTATATCCCGTTCATCCCTGTAGGGGGCCGTTAGTATCACCATAACCCTCCCCATCATATGGGTCAGGTCCTCGTGGGAGGGGAGGCCTACCCCTGAGGGGTGGGAGTGGGCTACTCCCATGAAGCTCATATCAAGAGGCATGGTGTAGGGGTTGAAGGATGCGAACCCCTCGCCGTAGACGGAGTCAGGTATTATGTAGATTTCCTTAATTGTTACAACCCCCTTGCGGTAGCTGCCATGCAGCGTCGCTATCATCTCCCTAGGGTAAAGCTCCCTAGAAACCGCTAAGAGCAGGCCAGCAGCCTCCCTGCTAATCCTAACCCTCCTCACCATCAGCATGCAGGAATATGGAGCATCGCTTTATAACGCTTATTATCAAGCCCCCACGCAGTTTATCTAATGACCCAACAGCTTGAGCTTGGCAAATACCTGAACCTAATCGGAGGAGAGGAGGCCACACCCTCCACCGACGCGTATTTCATTAGAGAAAACCCAGCTACAGAAGAACCCCTCGCCGAGCTCCCTAAATCTGGTAGGGAAGACGTCTACGCCGCCGTCGACGCTGCTCACGACGCTTTCTGGAACTCCGACTGGCGTAGCAGAAGACCCTCGGAGCGTGCTAGGGCCCTGCTTAGGTTTGCCCAGCTTCTGAGGGAGGAGAGCGGCAGGCTTGCTAGGGTACTGACGCTGGAGAACGGCAAGCCCCTACGCTTCGCCAAGGGGGAGTTCCTCTTCACAGCAGACACCTTCGAGTATTTCGCAGGCTTAGCTAGGCAGGTTATGGGGAGAACCTACCAGAACTCTAGTCAGATATACTGTGTAGAGGATAAGGAGCCTGTTGGGGTGTGCGGCTTGATTACGCCGTGGAACTTCCCCATCTCTCTCCTGGCTTGGAAGCTGGCCCCGGCCCTGGCTGTAGGCTGTACGGTGGTTGTTAAGCCCAGCAGCTACACAACCGCAGTAACCTTGGAGTTCCTAAAGCTCTTCAACAGAATTCCAGAGATACCAAAGGGTGTGGTTAACTGCGTATCTGGGCCGGGTTCAGTAGTTGGGATGGAGCTGGTTAGACACCGTAAGGTGAGTAAAATAGCCTTCACAGGCGAGACGGGGACGGGTAGGGTGATTATGCAGAACGCAGCGGGGACTCTGAAGAAGGTCTCCCTAGAGCTGGGAGGGAAGTCGCCCAACATAATCTTCGAGGACGCGGACATGGGTAAGGCTTTAGTCGGGGCCGTGTGGGGTGCATTTAGAAACAGTGGTCAGGTTTGCACCGCAGGTTCTAGGGTGCTGGTGCAGGAAAGCATATACGAGGGCTTCGTCAGGAAGTTTGTGGAGAAGACGCGGGAGCTTAAGGTGGGCAACGGCCTTGAGGAAGACACCATACTAGGGCCTGTAGTCTCTAGGGAGCAGATGGATAAAACACTGCAGTACGTCGAGATAGGGAGGCGGGAGGGGGCTAAGCTCATCTACGGAGGCGGGAGAATAGGAGATAGAGGATACTTCATAGAGCCGGCGGTCTTCGCCGACGTGGATAACAGCATGCGGATAGCTCAGGAGGAGATATTCGGCCCCGTCGTGGCTATTATAAGGTTCAAGGATGAGGAGGAGGCAATACGCATAGCCAACGACTCCGTCTACGGCCTGGCAGCGGCGGTATGGACTAATAACCTGCAGCGGGCTATGCGGGTGAGCAGAGCCTTGGAGGCTGGGACGGTGTGGGTTAACACCTACGCCGACTTGTTCGTGGAGATGCCCTTCGGAGGCTATAAGGAGAGCGGGGTAGGGAGGGAGCTTGGCCTAGAGGGGCTTGAAGAATACCTAGAGACCAAGTCAATACACTTCGACATGAGGCCGCAGGTGGCTATATGGCGTTGAGCATGCAGGCGGGTCGGATGACCCCCTTTTTCAACACCAAGATATTCAGACGGGTAAATACTCCTCATACCCGCCCTAATACAGCTTTCTAATCCTTTCTTTTATACGATTACGGCTACTCCTTATAAATCCAGATATAATACCTCGTGTTAATTGGTTAGGATGGATAGGATAGTCCCCTCTACGATGGCTTCCCAGCACCCCGATAACGCCTCAGTGCCAGACTGGGTTAGAGACCAAGTTATATCAGGGGACGACGAGATACACGAAGCATACCTGTGCTTCAGCAAATTTTCCTGCAAGGAGGTTATGTGGGATGCGGAGGGGAAGGATACCGACCCATACGTGGTTAGGAAACTATTAACGAAATACCCTGAATACTTCAAAAAACATAAACTAGGAAGCGAGTTATTCCTAACTTACAGAGTCCCTAACCCATCCGTAGAGGTTGCAGAAAGAAAAGTATTCCTAGAAGCCCTAGAGTCTATACCGAGGAGCTACGACATAGCAGAGAAATTCTACGGAGAACACCCATCCCCACCGATATTCGAGGTTATACTACCATTCACAACAAGCTACCGGGAGATGATAAGGGTAAAAGAAACATACAAACGAATAGTAGTTGACTTATTCAACTCCACGATAGATTTTACAGGAACAAAACTACGCCAGTGGATAGGAGAGTCACATCCTAAGAATATAGAGGTGATCCCGCTGGTAGAGGATATAGAAACTATAGGAAACCTTGATAACCTCCTCTCACGGTTCATAGAGATATACACCCCAAGCTATATGAGGGTATTCATAGCTAGATCCGACCCAGCTCTAAACTACGG
>DQVM01000037.1 GCA_015661775.1 Candidatus Caldarchaeum subterraneum
ATAGGTTTTCCTTTATACTCTTCAATCCCATCCCTCTTCATCTGAGCTATAACAGCGCGTGCCTGGCCCTTTGGGATTGGGTTTGTTATGGCTTTAGCGTATCCCTCAGAGTCGCATATAGCGACTATACACATCCCCTCCTGAGGAGTGTCCACGACAGCGTAGAAATCCTCCTCCCCAACGGGTTCAAAATCCCCCTCTCCTCGTTTCTTGACAAACATAGCAGCCATAGCTGGTGTTACGTACTTCATCAACCTGAGCTGCGACTTCGCAGACCTTTCCTCACCAATCCTAACGGCCATGTAATACTGCATCACAAAACCCTCCTCATCATCACCTTATCTACGTTCCCGAAATACCCCCAGGTGGCCGAGGTAATCCCTAGATACTCCCTCCAACCCGCCTGAGAAAGCTCTTTTATTGCCCTTTTAACCCGTTATTCCTGAAGCAAAATGGCTAAGGATATGGTGATAGTGGAGTCGAGGGTCAGGGACCTTCTACCGGAGGGGATGCGGCTATCCAGCGACGCCTTAGAGGGGCTTGACGCAGTTGTTAAGGAGATAATAAACAAAGCAGTAAAGCGTTGCCAAGCCAACGGGAGGAAGACGATAATAAAAGAGGACTTCTAAACGCAGTTGTACTCCCCGCATTATCTTTTCTCCTTTTTAATTTTTAGCCACGCGTTGAGTAAGGCCGCCTTACCAAATCGTAGGCATCTTAAAAGTATGTGAAGAACTACAAGACCAGCCGTTCAACTACAAAGCTTATAGAGAAGGAGGCAGATACATAATCGGTGGAGAAGCAGCTATGCAGACGCTACTAGGTAAGGAGGCTTCACTCTACAGGGAGGCTCAGGAGGGTAAGATAATATGCACAGCCTGCGCCCGTTACTGTAGGCTGGGTGAGGGGCAGGTTGGCCTCTGCGGGATAAGGGGGGTTAATCAAGGTAGGCTTAGGCTGTATGTGTATGGTAGGGTCATAACAGGGCATGTCGACCCTATTGAGAAGAAGCCGGTAACCCACTTCATGCCCGGAACTAGGATTTTCAGCATAGCTACTACTGGTTGTAACTGGCTCTGTGCTTACTGCCAGAACTTTGACATTAGCCAGCGTAGGAAGGTTGAGGGGATGGAGGCCTCCCCTGAGGATGTGGTTAGGCTGGCTAAGAAGTATAGGAGCGACGGCATAGCATATACGTACAACGAGCCCAGCATCTTCATGGAGTATGCCCATGACGTGGGGGTTATAGCTAGGCGGGAGGGGTTGATTAACATCTTCGTAACCAACGGCTACTGGACACCTGACTCGGTTAAGATGGCCTCCGAGTTCCTAGACTGCGCCACCGTTGATTTCAAAGGGAGCGGCGAGAGGGAGTTTATGAGAAGATACATAGGCATACCAGACGCAGAGCCTATATTCCAGACCCTCCTTGAGATAAGAGACAGGACGCACATACACGTTGAGATAACAGATTTGATTGTCCCTGAGATTGGAGATAGCTTGGAGGCGGCTAGAAGGCTTTCTAGATGGGTCTACGACAACCTAGGCCCCGATGTTCCGATACACTTCCTCCGCTTCCACCCAGATTACAAGCTAATGCACCTCCCATGGACCCCGGTGGAGACGCTGGAGAGGCACTGTAAAGTAGCTAAGGAGGAGGGGCTTAGGTACGTCTACGTGGGCAACGTCCCTGGGCATCCGCTTGAGGATACCTACTGCCCTGAATGCGGCTCAGTAGTGGTGGAGCGGTATGGGTATGATATACTGGATTGGCGGATGGATGAGAAGAACCGATGCCTCAGCTGCGGGTATCCTATAGCTATAGTAGGTAGGCCCTCTTCTAAACGGGTATCAAGCAGGGATAGGTTCGTGCCTGTTCTATGGGAGACCTAGCCAATCAACCGCACACCCCTCAGGAGCTACCACCTCCCTCCCACCCTCTTCGTCGAAGACGTAAAGCCCCAGCACATCACCTGTATCTACGCTGGTCAAAGCTAGGGCAATCTCTTCTACCTCTATGAAGAACGCCTCCTCCCCACAGACTATTAACCCCCGTAGGTCAAACTCCCTGCTCTGTATGTTTATGTACCGGAGGAGGCGGTATAGCTTCTCGTAGCTGGGTTTAGGTGGGTTCATCTCCTCATCCACACCGTATATACGGTATACGGTAAGCTCGTGTATCCTCCTACCCTTCTCATCCACCACCAGCTCAAACCCGCTTCCGAGAACTTCAAGGCCTTTGATTAACTGACTAACCTTAACAGACGTTAGGTTCCCGGCCCTCCCGCTGTAGTAGATTACAAAACCAGTCCTAGCCCTCTCACCTGCATAAGCTAGGTGGAGTATAATCTCCTGAGCTACGTCCATACCGTTTATCCCAGCTCTTCCGAAGGGGAGGCCAGCTTCGTTTACATAAGCTATTACGTTGGCTACATCCTCGCCGCTGCAGTAAACGGCCGAGGCTCTGCCCATCTTCTCGGTCAGGTAGCTGAAGACCCTGCATCCACCCCTGTCAACAACACCCCTAAAGGAGCTGACTCCATCCCCGATAGCCGTCAGCAGGGCATCTACGTTATCGCTTGGAGAGTAGCCACCCCTGGGGAAGATTACAGATAACCTGAAGGAGGGGCGTTTAGCCTCCAGGGTATAGAAAACCATGTAAGACGAGAAAAGAAAAGCAACCACCAAGACAGCTAAGGCAACACGCCACACAGCACATAATATCGTTGAAGACCTCTGAAATAAAAGAAAAACCAACCACGCAGGCTATAACCCTAAAAGGCCCGGTTCCACCCCTCCTCCGTAAGCTATATAGCCTCACCAAGCATTATAATACCCGGCGGCGGCGGGAAGGGCCGGGGTGCCAGCCCTACCCTGTAACCCGAAACGGGCTACATGCGGGGGCCAGACAACCCGGCGGAGCGCCTAGACAACAACCGCAAAAACCAAGGCCACCAGCGATGAAGACGCGCGGAAACGGAGCGCCGTAGGGGGTGTGGGTATCCGTAGGGATGCTCCGCATCCCCTCACACGCCGAATCGTGTTAGGCCCGGGAGGGAGCGGCACTAAGGCGTGGCGGTGCGGCCGTTTTGCGGCGCGTCTCAGCCATAGGGGCCTTGGCTGGTGCGGTTGTTGTCTTTGCCATCCGCTGGGGGCCGCCGCCGCCTTTTATGGCCTTAAATATGGCTGGTTATGGTCTATATGGGAGAAGTGGAATGGAGGTTAGGGTTTACTTGCCTACTCCTTTGAGGCAGTACGCTGAGGGGAGGGAGTATGTGGTGGTCTCGGCATCTACGGTTGGCGAGGCTCTGCAGAGGTTGGTGGAGCGTTTCTCAGGTCTGAGGAGGCATCTTTACAGCGACTCAGGCCAGCTTAGGAGCTTCGTCAACGTATTCGTCAACGAGGAGGATATACGGCATCTGAATGGGGAGGATACGCCCTTGAAGGAGGGTGATACGATTTACATAATACCAGCGATAGCGGGAGGGGAGGGGCATGCCTAAGGCGGTGAGCGTTACCAAGAAGATAGGGAAGACGTTCAAGCAGTACGGCAGGGTTACAATCCCCCAGAAGATGCTGAAGCACTCCAAGAGGAGGGAGGTAACAGTCGTTCTGGAGGACATGCGCTACGTCTTTGAGGCTGATAAATACGGCCGAATATACCTACCCCCGGAGATAAGGCAGAGGGTTGAGGATATGCAGGTGATAGAGGTAGCCACGTCAGATGGGAATGTTCTTGTGAAGTTCAAACGCTTCTAAACCCAATTCTAAAGAGGAGGGATTCAGTAAAGGCTGGACAGCCGTGCGGATATGCTAAAACCCTTTGAGAGGTTAAGATTAATTTACACCCTGGGAATAAGCTAGAGGGCCTTGAGTTGATTAGATACAGGGTCTCTATTAGGGTTGGGGTTGCTGAGTTCTCGCTGGAGGCGGAGTCCAGAGAGGAGGTGATGAACCACATGGATGAGCTGCTCTCGCTGGTGAGAGGGGCCTCCGAGAGGCTGGTGAACTCAGGGTTTTCTTCTCAAACCTACCAAAGCCAATTCCCTGAGCAGGGTCTGAAAACTAGGAGGAGAGGGAAGTCGGAGGTTGTAGAGGTTCTCCGCTACCTTGAGGAGCTGCTTATACCCTCAGGCTTCTTCTCAGAGGCCCGTTCTACATCAGACACTAGGGAGAAGCTAAAGAAAGTAACTGGAGTTCTTTTCCAGAGCAGAAAAGTAAGCCAGGCTCTTGGAATACTCTACAACAAGGGGGTTCTCCGCAGGGTGGGGCCTCAAGGGGATTACCGCTACTACATCCCAAATTTAGATTAGAGACGCCGTCGTAAAGCCTACCGCTACGCTTACCAAGCTGGTTAGGCTCCACAACGCTACAATCCTGCCTGCATTCCTTAGGTTTATCATCCTCACTCTAGTCGTTGTCGCAGCCCCTACTACGCCTCCCAGCATATTCTGAGTGAGCGAGGATGGGATGCTGAACTGGGTGAGGAGCCATACAACAAGGGAGGCTGAGAAGAGGCCTGTGAGCGTCTTAGGGGGGCTTAAAACCACCAGCTTCTCGGCCATGGATGCCTCCATTCCCCTCCACATCATTAAAACCCCAGCAACTGCTGAAGACGCTGCACCAGCTACGAAGGGGGGTGGGGTGTATGTTACTTGGCTGGTGAAGCTCAGTATGAATCCTATGTTATTTGCTGCCAGCGAGTATGTAACAGCGAAGACTATGCAATATACTGCCAGCCTGTTGAAGAGGTCTAGGGAGGTTAGGTTAAGCCTCGCCACGTAGCTTCTGACAATCCTGTAGATTAGCAGGGCTAGGCAGAAGGTAAGGAGCGGCCCCACCACCCACGCAGCTATTGTCAGGGCTAGGTGATGCGTGTTTACGCTCCCACCCCTGTTGATTAAAGCACCTACATACGCCCCTACCGTTATGTTGGATAGGCTTACCGGGATTAGGGTTAGGTTGGAGGAGGTTAGGAGAATTAGGGTGGTGAGTAACGTTGCTAAAGCTGCTGCGTTACCCTCCTCCCCCGCCGTTCCCAGGGTTGTTGAGTTCATCTTCCATCCCTCTGCCAAGACGCCTGAGAGCAGGCCAAGGGCAACGAGTATAGCAGCCCTCCCCCTAGTCAAAAGCCTAGGCCCCGTTAACGCCCCAACAGCTACAGCCCCGTTGTTCCAGCCGAAGACGAAGACAACCATCAACGAGAGTATTAGAACCTCTACCGTCATCAGCCGTACCCTTTAGCGATTATCTGCAGGATTATATCCGAAGCATCCTCGGCGGAGTCGCAGATGTTATCAACCATGTGTATGAAATCTTTAATCTGGATAACCTCTAGAACCTTCAGCTTCTCGGCGTGGCTGAAGAGGGTTTTTACCAGTGTTGCCTTCAGGTTGTCTGCCGTCTCCTCAAGCTCCTCCACTTTATCCACCAGCTTAAGGGCCTCCCGCCCCCTGCTGGCTAGGGTTTGGAAAGCATCCTCTAGCGTTTTGACGGTTTCAACGCAGATGGTTATGTAGCGTTGCATCTCCTCCCTCCTGAAAAGCAGCTCAACGGCTTCCCTAGATACCCCAGCGTCTAGAACGACCTTAGCAGCATCCTTAGCAGCATCAGCTATGCTGTCTATCTTCTCTATCAAGTCTAGGAAGTCCTCCTGCATGTATGCGAAGAAACTTCCTGAGCAGAGCTCGTTGGCCAGGAGACGGCGGCTTGAATCCACCTCACCCTCAAGCCTATCTATCTCCCCGTATATCCTGTTCATAGCCTCTAGGTCATGCTCCCTAACAGCGCCGTAGAACTCGCTAAACTTCTCAACAGCCATACGTGATCTGCTGATGTGATTAAGCATCCCCTCCACTAAGATACTCCCACGTCTCCTAAACCCTAGAACCACCTTTAACAACACCCTCCATCTCTAACCCCTCATGTAGTAGATTTACGTTTTTATGATATCATGCAAGGTAAAAATCCGCAGCTCCAGCATGAAGACGCGGCAGCAGAACCAGCTGGTAGAGCGTGTTAAGGTTTACTTCAGCTTAACCAAGCCTAAGGTATGGTGGCTTCTGGTCTTCACCGGCTTGGGGGGCTCCATAACAGCGGGTGGGGTAAACGACTTAACCACCACGTTAATGGCAGCTATTACAATAGCCCTAGGCTCCGCCGGCTCTGAGTCTGTTGCCAACTACCTTGAGAAGGATATAGACGCTATAATGGCCAGGACCAGGAGAAGGCCCCTCCCTCAGGGTTTGATAAAACCAGAATGGAAGGCCCTAGTCTTCGGCTGCGTTTTGATAATCCTCTCCCTAGCGCTGGCCTATGCTATAAACCTCCTCACCTTCATCTTCATGGCCCTTGGGATATTCGACTACGTTGTTGTTTACGTCATGTATTCTAAACGCAGAACCCCGCTTAACATTATCTTAGGGAGCTTCGCTGGGGGTGCTCCCGTCATGGCTGGTTATGTAGCTATCTCCAACACGCTTACGGCTGAGGCTTGGATACTCGCGGCCCTTGTTGTCCTGTGGATTCCCAGCCACGTGTGGAGCCTGGCCTTGAAGTATAGGGACGACTACATGGCAGCCAACATACCCATGTTGCCTGTGGTTACCAGCGAGGATAAGGCGATAAGATGCATAGCCAGCACAGCGATATTGATGGTTCTCTTCTCGGCGGTGCTGTACTTCCTCTACCCGCATAAGTATGGGGGCATATACGTGGCTGCGGCAGCTTTGACGGGGGCTTTGCTGACATACCTCAGCATGGAGCTGATGAACAAGCCGACGAGGGATAATGCGTGGAGGCTGTTTAAGTTCACCAGCCCCCACTTGGCTATACTCTTCCTAGCCATAATAGTGGATTCTATAATCTAGCTAGAACGCTTATGAACTGCTAGGCCCTTTGTGAGGGATACGTCTATATGGATTGGGCTTTTAGGTTTAGCTGATGTATGACATGCTCTCCGTGTCAAAGTCCTTCACTATAACCACCTCCTCCGGGTTTGCTGAGGCCGGCTTGACGAAACGAATCTGAGG
>DQVM01000032.1 GCA_015661775.1 Candidatus Caldarchaeum subterraneum
ATTAACCTCATTACTATTTTTAAACTTCATACGTGATTCTTCTATGTTTTCTAGTAGATTTCAAGTCGATGGAGGCAATTGAAAATGTAGTTAATATGTTATTTTCTTGGCTTGAATCCATGCATCTTCTAGTGTTTTTCTTACCGACGAGGCGAAAGGCGGGTTGATTATCCATATGGCTACTGCTTCTTTATTATCCTCCGAGTATGGATCCGGAACTCCTATGGCTACCTCCCTGTCGTCGGCCACCATTAGGTCGAGTAGGACGCAGTCGCTAGACCTGATATCTATCTCTAATGCTCTGAATGTTTGTAGATCTTCATCTTCAAGCCTTACGTCGCTTGATATGAGTATTCTAAATCTCTTCTCTTTATGACGTTTAACGTATGGTAGGAAGAAGTGCTTCGCAGATGCTGCTTTCTTGACGCATAGAATTATGTCCATAGACCTTGAGACTGTTTCCTCAAACCTGTTAGCTATGGAGTTTAACCCCCTCAGGATAACTGCTTCATTCCTATACTCAGACACCTTAGAGTAGGTTCTCTCCAACACCTCTACCACATGCTTGAATGCCTTCTCCCTAGCCTCCTGCTCCTGCCTGAAAAGGGCTTCAAACTGCCTAAGCCTTCCTTCCAAGGCTATACGCGGGTTAACGGCTCTATAACCGTCCTCCACCTCCTCTACGAAACCCTTAGACGCTAGGCTCCTCAAGACGTCATATACCCTCGGCTTTGGTATCTGGGCCTTATCTGCTATCTCACCGGGGGATGCAGCGCCTCTTATGAGGATTAGATAAGCCCTGGCCTCGTATAGGTTAAGGCCGAAAAACTCCCTTAAGACACTCTCAGCCTCCCTCAACCTAAAACCAGAGCTGCAACGCTGTATTTAAGAGGGACTCATAAATTTTAACACTACCCGTATGGGCCTTGACCTTAATCTGCCCCGGCAGGCATTAATAATGGGCCTCAATATAATATTTAGATGCCTCGTAGAGAAGCTGAGCTGTGGCTTAAATCCGCTAGGGAAGACCTGCTCGACTGTGAAGATATGCTGGTTAGGGGTAGGTATTTCAGAGCCGCCTTCTTCGCCCACCAAGCCGTAGAAAAGATGCTAAAAGCCCTGTTCTTCACCGTCAGGCGTGAAAACCCTCCACATATACATACGGTTACTGAGTTATACCGTCTTCTTAAGGAGGCTGGGTTCAGCCTCCCTCAAGACGTTGAGGAGGAGCTGTTCATACTGAATAAGTATTATACTGTTACACGCTACCCAGACGCAGCTAACGGTCTTCCCAGCGAGTCGGTGGATAGGGTTGAGGCTGAGCGGGCCCTCACCCTAGCGAGGAGGGTTATGGAGTATGTCGAGGAAAGCTCCGGAGAAAGCGGTTGAAGCGGCCGAGCAGCTGCTCAAAGAACTCTCGAAAAGGTTTAGAATAGAGAAGGCTTATCTCTTCGGCAGCTACGCAAGAGGTAACTGGCTCAACACAAGCGACGTTGACCTTATAATAGTCTCACCTGATTTCAGGGGTATGCGATTCATGGATAGGCTTGAAGAGATATACCGCGTGGCCTGGAGACTTCGCATATCCCCCGCTGTCGAGGCCATACCACTAACGCCTGAGGAGCTTAAGGAGAGGAAGGAAACCAGCGTAGTTGTTAGAGACGCCTCAAAATACTGGATAGAGATCTCAGATTGACATCATAGGTGATTTGAGTATCTACGGTAGTCTTGCTGGTTACGTTTCTTTTTAAAGGTATGGTGTTTAGGAGTGTAATTAGGTTTATTCACCGGCGGTCTCTATATGAAGTATTAGTAGTATCAGCAGTAGTGCTGTTATTATTACTTGGGTGTGGAGTAGTCGGTTGAAAAGTTTTACAGCCCGCCCCGATGTAAAGTAGAGTAGAGCCCCTGTAGCCATTACAACTAGGATTACTATAACTAACGATAGTGAGATGCCATCAACATACTCTAGAAGTAGAAAACTGTGGGTTACCGCAGCTAAAGTTCCTACCGAGTTCACTACTATGTGGAAGTGTAGTAGTGGTTTGTAGAGAATAGCCAGTCGGCGTGTAACTTCACCTATGCCGTTGCTGTGGAAGCCTTGTAGGTTGCGTCTGATGAAGTTGTATATGTTGAAGGGTAATGTAGCTACAAAGCCTGCGAAAACCGTTACCCATCCCAGCTCCTCCGCTATGTCGTCTTCGTCCCCATCTGCATACACCGGTGGAATTAGTAACATAATCAAGAATATTGTCGTCAAAACAATTACTGTACCTACTGTCTTCCCGAACTTCTCCGCCATCCTCTCACCACCCTGTAGCCAGAGTATAACGCCATCAAAATTATCACCGCGAGAACTAAATAGAGGACTATAACGCCTATTCCACCCGCTGTCCCCTCTTCTCCACCTTCTCCCCCTTTAGCCTCTCCAGCTTCTTCCTCTTCTCTTTCTTCCTCCTCCTCATACTCTTCTTCATCCTCATCATCGTCTCCATTAGCGGTAACAGTTGGTATAGTTATCAGGGAGAGAATCAGCAAACACACCAGCATGGTCGCAAAAATCTTAACCCTCACATAGTGCGTTACATAATTTTTATTAATATACCTTACATTTATTGTATGGGAATATCTACAGAATAACATGGATGTTTTAGAAGTAAATTATTCATGTAGATATATGGTGTTAAGCCGTTCTCTCTAGGAAAATCTCAATAGGGTGTTTTACATCATCCCTCTCTAGATTGTTTCTAAGCCACAGCCTGCATGTCTCGCTCTGGCTAACAATAGCCACGCTTACGTTTCTAAGTTCGTTGAACAACGGCTCCCCAACAGCTATTGCTTTTTCGTAGTTCTTCCGAAGCAGGCCCCACATACCTGCTACGCCGCAGCATCTGGGTGTGGAGAGCATAATACTACACCCTATGTTCTGGAGCATCTCTACGATAACGCTGCTGAGCCCCGTAGCTTGTGAGAAGCAGCTTGAGTGGTAAACTATAGGCTGGTTTCTCAGGTTCTGCGGCTTTACCATCCCTATTTTCAACAGCTGGTTGGCTAGCTGAGTGGCGTCTATCGTCTTTTCAGCTACCTCCTCAGCCCGGCTACCAATCAGGGTTATGTAGTCCTTCTTCAAAGCTAGGTAAGCCGCGGGGGATAGGGTTAGTATCTTATAGCCCTCAGATACGTAGCTGGTTAAGATGCTGACGTTATACTCGGCTATTTTCCTGGCTTCATCTATCAACCCCGCCTCCAGTAGAGGTATCCCCGCCTGCCGCTGCTTCGGAATTACCACTTCAAATCCCATCTCCTCCAGTTTATCCAAGAACCTCCTTGTTGTATCTCCTTCATGGTAGAGGGGGAATACGTCTCCGAAGAAGACAAGCCTATCCGCCTCTTCTTTTACCCGTCTTCTTTTGGTTTTCTTCAAGGGCCTGTAAGGCGGTAGTTTAACGTCTTTATGCAATCCTAGAAGCTTAGATGCCATACCTCGGCCTAGGCTGGAGTTTATCAACCTACTGCTCAACGTGGATAAGGATGATGCTGCTTTGGCTATTTTATCATAGTTAACCAAGAATGCCCTCAACGTATATGGTGTTGGGTTTGCTTTCCTCCTCTCTGCGGCGTAGCGGACATGCCACATAATCTGAGGGATGGGAATACTGGCTGGGCATACGACTAGGCATCTCCTACATCCGAAGCACAGGTCTATAAGCTCTAGAAACTTGTTGGAGAAGGGTGAGAGGTTGGATGAGTTCCAGAGTATAGACTGGAGCATAACTAGTCTTCCCCTTGATTTATGCGAGTCTTTGAAGGACTGCTCTATGTTGGAGGTTGGGCATACGGAGTTGCAGAAGCCGCAGCGTATGCAGCGCTCAACCTCTCCAGCGTAGAAGCCCATTAGGCTACGTAGCTCCTCGGCATCAGGGTTCATGAGCTGCTCACGCAACCACTTCAGCTGCTAGTACTTCCTCCACGTCAAACATGATTCCGGGGTTGAGGATATTAGCGGGGTCGAAGAAGCGTTTAAGCTTTAGGAGAAGCTCGTAAGTCTCTTTACCGTGTTGTAGCTGCATGAGCTTCTTCTTCTCAATCCCTATACCATGCTCCGCTGAAGCCGCTCCCCCCAGCTCTATCGCATATTTTACTATCTCGTCGTTGGCTTTAACAGCCCTCTCCCAAGAGCCGGGCTCGCTTCTGTCTGCGAACCATATGTGGTGAACGTTCCCATCCCCTACATGCCCTATCATCCCGAAGTCCATACCGTATTTAGCCGCTATCTCGTAGGATTTCTCCACCATCTCGGTTATCTTGGATATAGGTACTATTATATCTCCTGACAAGGGTGATTTTGATACTTTCAACAAAGCGGGGTAAGCCCCCTTCCTAGCAGCCCATATGTTGCTCCTCTCCTCCTCCGTTTCAGCCAACCTTACCTCGAAGGCGTTATGCCTCTCCAGCGCAGCCCTTACCTCCTGCATCTGTCTGATAACATGCTCATCACGGCCGTGGAGCTCTACGATAAGCATGGCATCCGCGTCGGGTAGGTTGAGGTTCTTGAAGTCTGAAACAGCCTTGATTGATCGTCTGCTGATGAACTCTAGGGCAGCTGGGTCTAGGCCCTGTCTAATTACGTCATATACAGCATCTGTGGCGTCTGTTACTTTGTCGAAGAAGGCCAGGGCTGTTA
>DQVM01000007.1 GCA_015661775.1 Candidatus Caldarchaeum subterraneum
CCTAACGTAGCTGAACCCCATCTGGGCTAGTATAATGAACATAACAGCAAGAGGGATGACGTAAGCCAGCAGAGAGGCGTAGAATATCCTACGCCTTATAACGGTAAGAAGCCCCGGTATGTCTATCTCCTCAAACCCAGCTAAGAAGAACATGAGGTAGATTCCTATGTCTATGAAGAGCCTCAGCTCAGGTGAGGGCTTTACAACACCTAGAACCGCAGGCCCTAGGATAACCCCCGCTAGAATATGCCCCACCAACAGAGGCTGTCTTAGGCGTGAAGCTACCTCCTCGCTGAACCTAGCGAGAATTATCAATAACGCAAGGGAGAGTATAGCGTCGTCCAAAGAAATCAGCCATGTGGATTGAGATACCGACTATATGAATCTTGTTATCAACCTAATTACGTTGTTATCTTGTTCAGGATGTTATTCTCTAGGGCTTCCCTAACCTCTAGGCATATCCTACCGCCCATCGAGAGGGGTTTCCGTAGGAAGAGCTTGGAATACTGCCCGCCTATGCTCATCTGAGCGTTTGTCCCGCCGCCTATCCTAGTAGCTACGTCGTGGACAACCAGCCTCAGCTCAGGTGTTACGAGAGTCTGCAGGGTGAAAGGCCCTATAACCCCCGGAGGCTCCAGCTCCCGTGAAGCCTCTACGAACCTAACCCCCATGTCGTAAGCCTCCTCCAGTAGGCTCTCCCTCAGCGTAGCTGGTATATGCCCCACCTCTATCATGCTAACCCCCATCTCCAAACCCAGCTGATGGGCAGCGGGGAGACGTAGCCAGCCGTCTAGGTTGGACTGTATCCTCCTATCTACGCTTACTATCTCCAGACGGTCTCTAACCACGCTGTAGAAGTAGTTTATGTTAAAATGCGCCCCTAAGATAAGCTCCTCAGCAACCGCGTTCTCCAGCGTCTTCTCCGAGATTAACCCGCGTTTAAGCATCTCGCCTATCTTGTTCTCTAGGTCTTTCCCGTCCTTAGCTATGATGAAGGCCCTCTCCTGCGGCCTAGCGGCTTCCTGAACCTTTAGGATAACTGGCCTATCAACCTCCTCCAGCTTCATCAACGCAGGCCTTCTAATCCCCGCTTTATCCAGCAGCTTGTAGTAGCTCTTCCCACCCCTCCTCTCCTCCCATCTAAGTAAACGCTTGTTGCCGAAGACCGGTATGTTGAGCCTGGTCTCTATGTTGTCGTAACCTACGTAAACCGCCATGCTCCTATTCGGGACTATTACCGCGTTATCCTCCTTCAAGAGACCCTGTACCTCAGGCTTTATAACATCTGCGTAGCTCTCCATGACTATGCACTTATCCACAGCCCCGCAGGCTGCTCGGTATATCCTCTCCCTCCCCCTTCTACATAATGCTACCGTGGAGAAGCCGTAATCCTTAGCGCCGTCGAAAACATCAAGGGCCGAGTGGCTGGCGATACAAGCTATAGACTCCACCGCCTTCATGTAGTAACATCACCCAGCCTATTCTCATCCGAGGCCATCCTAATCTCCTTAGCTATCCTCCTGCCCACGGTCATCGGCTCACCCCAGTAGAGGGCTAGGTAGGGGCTTCCCAAGAGATAAACATTAGTCCCAGCCACAATCCTGCCTGAGAACTCGAAGAAAACAAGCTCCAGCTCCTCCGTTACTATACACTCTAGGCAGAAGGGCCCTATAACCCCCGGCGGTATTACTCGTCTAGTAGCCTCCACGAAGCTCTCCCCGGCCTGTATGAAGCTCTCCAGCAGGGCCTCCCTAGGGTATACTGGAAAGTTCCCCACAACCGTGAAGGACTGGCCAATCACCTCCCTAAGCCGCTTAGGCGCCCTAGCCAAGGCGTCAACGTTAGACTCGTAGCGGACGTCAAAACCCGTAAGCTCTAGACGTTTTAGCAAGGGGCTGTAGAAGTAGTGGGCGTACATGGTAACCCCGACCACGTATTCTTGAATGGCGGCGTCGGATATGCTCTTCAGCAGCCCAGCCTCGACGTATCCCTCCAGCCTCCTCCTTATCTCCTCTGGGTTGTCGGATGTGAAGTAGCCCCTCCCACCCTTAGCCCCGGGGAGCTTGACGATAACCATAGTATCCACCTCCTCAGGGTTCTCGTATACCCTAGGCGTGTTGAGGCCCGCCTCCCTTAGGAGACGCATCTTACTACCCCAGCTGCTCTCCCACCGCATCAAACCCCTGAGACCGAAGAGAGGTACCCTACTCCTCTCCAGAGCCTCCCACCCCACGTACTCCACCAAACTACCATTAGGGACTATAACACACTCATCCCCCAGCCTCTCCAAACACCCGCCGCCCATACACTCTACTACATGAAACCTTAGGCTTGGAAACCTGCTGTAAAGCCTAAGCCTCCAGCTGGGGCCGAAGAGAACAACCCCAACACCCTCACGGAACGCCCCCTCAACAACCTGAATAGCTGAGTGACTGGCGTAGACAGCCAGCGCAGGAAGCATGGAAAATTCCTGTAATAAAATACACATAAACCTAATCTACTGTGTTGCATGAGGATTGAAGAGAAGGCCCTTCAGTAAAGCCGCCTTACTACCCAGCATCTCCAACGCCTCCGCTGATAACTATATTACCTACGTCTCCCGCCCTCTCCTAAGGGACTCCGGTGGCTAGGTTACTGGATGAGCTGGGAATAACGTTCGACGATGTTCTTCTCATCCCCAGGTTCTCGCGTATAAGCTCTAGGAGGGGGGTTTCGGTAAGGACCTGGCTTACTAGGAGGCTGCAGGTGAATATACCGATAGTCTCAGCAGCTATGGATACTGTAACCGAGGCTAGGATGGCCATAGCCATGGCCAGGGAAGGGGGTATAGGCGTTATACACCGCTTCATGCCGGTAGCCCAGCAGGTGAAGGAGGTTGAGAAGGTGAAGAGGGCCGAGAGCATAGTCATCGAAAACCCATACACGATAGACGTGGGCAGCAGGGTTGGAGACGCCAGGTCCCTGATGAACCGCTACGGCGTAAGCGGGTTACTCGTAATAGACGGTGAGAGGAGGCTGATGGGGATCGTAACCGCTAGGGATATACTCTTCGAGGATGATGGAGAGCCTGTCAAGAACGTTATGACACCTAGGGAGAGGATGGTGGTAGCTGAGAACAGCCTAACATCGGAGGAGGTGATAGGCTTAATCAAGAAGCATAAGGTCGAGAAGATCCCAATAGTAGATAAGGGTAATAGGGTTAGGGGCTTGGTTACGGCTAAGGATATTGTGCAGAGGGGCTCATACCCCAACGCCAGCAGAGACGCTAAAGGAAGGCTTATGGTGGCCGCAGCAATAGGTGTTAAGGGCGACTACCTGGAGCGGGCTAAAGCTCTGCAGGAAGCTGAGGCGGATGTTATAGTCATAGACGTAGCCCACGGCCATATGGAGCAGATGCTCAAAGCTCTGAAGGAGGTTAGAAGGGAGCTGGGAGATGGTGTGCAGATAATAGCAGGGAACGTAGCGACTGCTGAGGGTTTTGAAGACCTAGCATCAGAGGCCGACTGCGTCAAGGTAGGCGTAGGCCCAGGGGCTGTCTGCACAACCCGTATAGTAGCAGGCGTGGGAGTGCCGCAGCTCACCGCTATAATGACATGCGCAAAAGCATCTGAGAGGACAGGCATCCCACTTATGGCCGACGGTGGGATAAGAAGCTCAGCCGACTTGGTGAAGGCACTGGCTGCAGGGGCATCTACGACGATGCTCGGCATGCTCCTAGCCGGGACTGATGAGAGCCCCGGTGCTGTTGTGGTTAGGAATGGCCGTAAATACAAGATATACCGGGGGATGGCTAGCTTCTACGCCATGCTGAGCAGGGAGAGCAGGGAGGCGGGGGAGCTGGAGCTGGATGACGTGGCTGACTACTCGTACATGGCCGAGGGGGTTGAGGCTTACGTAGATTATAGGGGCTCGGCATCGGAGGTGGTTAGGCAGCTGGTTGCAGGCCTCCGCTCAGGCCTAAGCTACTGCGGGGCAAGTAACCTAGAGGAGCTGAGAAGCAACGCGGTATTCATCAAAATCTCGCAGGCTGCTATAAGGGAGGGAGCTCCACACGACGTAGAGAGAATATCATGACTGGAATAGCGTTAATAGGCCTGCAGTGGGGGGATGAGGGGAAGGGGAAGGTCTCGGCATACTTCTCAAGAGAAGCAAGACTGGTTGTGAGGTTCAACGGCGGGGCCAACGCGGGCCATACGGTAAAGCTGCTGAACAGGGTATATAGGCTGCATATAATCCCGGCTGGAGCCTTAACCGCTGGACGGGCCGCTGTTGGACCGGGGGTTTACGTGGATCTAGAGCTCCTCTCTAGGGAGCTGGAGGAGGTGAAGGAGGCTAGGAACGGCTTTAGGCTCTACCTAAGCCCCAAAGCCCACGTCGTTCTTCCCATCCATAAGCATCTAGATGGAGAGCTTGAGAAGAAACGACCCGGGTCGGCGATAGGGACTACGAGGAGAGGAATAGGGCCGGCGGCCATGGATAAACACGCTAGATTAGGTGTTAGAGTAGAAGACCTGACCATGGATGAGCAGCTGCTCAAGGAGAGGATAAAACAGATGATTAAAATCCACAACATAACATGGAATAACCTAGACAACATAGTTGAGAAACTCACCTCATACACGCATGCCTTGGCAGATACCCTAGACGACGTGGGCCTCAGGATAAGGAGAGAGATGGAAGGGGGAGGGAAGATAGTCTTTGAAGGTGCTCAGGGGACTTTACTCGACATAGACCATGGAACATACCCATACGTTACGTCCAGCACAACCCTAGCGTCGGCTGCTGCATCAGGCTCGGGGGTTGGGGTGAAGCACATCAACAAGGTAATAGGCGTAGCTAAGGCGTATGCGACGAGGGTAGGCTCAGGCCCCTTCCCAACAGAGATAACCGGGGAGACGGCGGAGCTAATACGGGGATACGGCGGAGAATACGGGGCTACAACGGGGAGGCCTAGGAGGATAGGCTGGCTGGACCTACCACTACTCCGCTACGCAGCAAACCTAAACGACGCAGAGAAAATAGTGCTAACCAGAATAGACACCCTAGAATGCGTTGAGAAGATCAAAGTATGCGTATGCTATGAGGTGGACGGTAGGAGGGTGGAAGAAGCCCAGGTAACGTCCTACGAGCTTATGAAAGCCCAGCCAATCTACGTGGAGCTGGGAGGATGGAGGGGAAAGGTAAAAAACTGGAGCAGAGTAGCTGAAGAAGGATACGGAGCGCTCCCCCGAGAGGCTAGGAGGTATATAGAGTTCATAGAGGAGGAGGTAGGGGTGGAGATAAGCCACGTAAGCACAGGCCCCGAGGTAGGGGATATGGTTGAGCGATGAAGCAGCGTTAAGAGCAGTAACCCCGGTAGATGGCCGATACCGAAGGCAGGTAGAGGAGCTCAGCAACTACTTCTCGGAATACGGTTTGATAAGATACAGGATAAAAGTAGAGCTGGAGTATCTTAAGCTGCTTGTAAGAACTGGTGTAATTAGCCTGAGTGGGGAAAAGCTGGGAGTAATAGATGAAGTCCAGAGCTCCTTCACGGTTGGTGATGCTGCTTACGTCAAGCAGCTTGAGGAGGAGACTAGGCATGATGTTGATGCTGTTGTGCGTTTTCTGAAGAAACGTCTTGAGGAACAAGGGTTGGGGGAGGTTGTCCAGCACATCCACCTAGGGCTTACCTCTGAGGATGTAAATAACATCGCATACTCCCTCGCTCTACGGGATTTTAACCAGCTTACGTTATCCCCCCTCTTAGAGAGGCTGGCTAAGAAGCTGCGGGCGTTAAGCAAGGAGCATAAACTAACAGTTATGCTGGCAAGAACCCACGGCCAGCCAGCAGTCCCTACAACACTAGGGAAAGAGCTAGCAGTCCACATGCATAGAATAGACAGGATAAGAAAAATCCTCGGAAGCTTCATCTTCCCGGCCAAGCTATCTGGAGCTGTAGGAACATACGCGGGGTTAAGGGAGGTCCTCGGAGAAAAAACCCTAGAGCACGCCCTGGGGTTTGTGAATCAACTAGGATTAGAGCCTTGGATAGCTACGAAACAAACCCTACCCCATGACAGGCTGTCGGAATACCTGCATAGACTCACCCTACTAGCCTCAGCCCTGCTGGACCTAAGCAGAGACCTATGGCTACTATGCATGCTGGGTTACGTGGAGAAGAAGAGGATAGGAGTAGGGTCATCAACCATGCCCCATAAAGTAAACCCGATAGAGGTTGAGAACGCTGAGGGTAACTTGGAGATATGCATAACGCTGCTCAGCTTCATGGCCCACCGCCTTATGGTAAGCAGACTACAACGAGATTTATCAGACTCCACGATAAGAAGAAACTACGGCACGGCTGCAGCATACCTAACCATAGCAATCAAAAACATAACAAGCTTCCTAGACAACATAAGCTTCAACAGGGAGAAGATGCGGGAAGACCTGCTGAAGAGCAGGGAGTGGATATCCGAGGCTGTCCAGATAAGGCTTAGGCTGAAGGGCTACGACGTGATGGATGAAATAAGGAAACTATCAACAGCCAACGGCGATTATAAGGAGAACCTTAGACGGTTTATCACAAGCCTAGGGGAGGAACCTGATGATATAATCCCCCGAGAACCTGAGGATTATCTCGGAGTAGCTGGAGAGGTGGTGGATATGCTTACAGAAGAGGAGTAGAAGCAAGCCAGGGAATATCCTAACCCCTCTCCGTAGTAGCGGTAGGCTATCCTCTTCCCCTCGCCAACACGACATAAATAGAATAACCATAATCATTCTACATGTAGAGCTGCTGGAGGCGATAAGTAATGGAGCCAAAGCCAGCCATGATTATGATAAATTCACATCAACACCCAGAATGCATAGCGGGGAACAACACTTGATAGAAATCTCGGAGAAGGCTATATAATACTATGGCCCCAACCCCATCCTTTTAACTCTTTCCATTTCCTTTTCCTATAATCGGAGAAGATTCACTCCAGCCTCCCGCATAATATCTATAGCCATAGGAACAGCTATAGCTCTGCTGATGGGCTTCAACACAGGAATAATGTATAGGCTTGGAAAACTAAAATTATACAGTATATAGTCTTCTAAAAGAAAAGTATGCAGCTTTCTAAAAGAGATTCGGTGACGTTATATAAGTTTAGGAAGATGCTGGAGGAGCTGGAGAGGAAGCAGGGACGGGGAACGGAGCTTGTAACCCTCTATATTCCACCCGATAAAGCGATATCAGATGTCATATCCTATCTAAGGCAAGAGTATGCTACCGCCTCTAACATAAAGTCTAAGCAGACCAGGAAGAACGTCCAGGACGCTATCGAGAGCGCTATTCAGAGGCTTAAGCTCTTCTCCAGCCCAGGGCCTACGGGGCTTGTGATTTTCAGCGGAGCAATCCCCCAAAACGGCCCCGGAACTGAGAGGATCGAGGTATATCACATAACCCCGCCAGAGCCTATAACGACTTTCCTCTACCGCTGTGACAGTAGGTTTCATGTTGAGCTGTTGAAGGACTTGCTTAGGGAGAAGGATGTCTACGGTATTATAGCTATTGACAACGAGGAGGCGGCTGTTGCTGTTGTGAAGGGGAGGAGAATAGCTGAGGTGAAGAGCTTCACTTCAGGCGTTCCGGGGAAACACCACGCAGGCGGCCAGTCGGCCCGCAGATTTGAAAGACTAAGGGAGATGAATCTAAACGAGTTCTACAAACGCGTAGGCGAGCATGCCAACGAAATCTTCCTACAATACCCTGAGATTAAAGGAGTCATAATAGCCGGTCCAGGCCCCACTAAGGAGGTATTCGCAAAAGGAGACTACCTACACTACACCCTCAGAAAGAAGATACACCTAGTCGATACCGCATACTCCGGAGAGAGCGGGATAAGAGAAGCCATAGCGAAATCAAGCGACTTCCTCAGAGAAATACGCTTAGTAGAGGAGCAGAAGATGATACAAAACCTAATGAATGAAATAACCAGAACCGACAGCCTAGCGGTATACGGCGAGAAACAAGTCAGGGAATCACTAAGAAAAAACATGCTGGACACATTATACATAATCGAGGATTTGGACAGAGTTGAGATCATTCTAAAATGCCAAAACTGCGGATATGAAGAAGCATTAACCCTAAGCGAAAAAGAGATCCAGATAGAAATTCCAAAGAAACTATCCGAGAAATGTCCAAGATGCCAAAACATAACATTAACGGTTAAGGAGAGCAAAATGCTGATTGATGTTCTTATTTCAGAGGCCGAGGATATGGGAACAAAAGTAGAGCTGATATCACAGGAGCATGAGATGGGCGAGATGTTCAAACGAGCCTTCCAAGGAATAGCGGGCCTCTTAAGGCATCGTGGAAAATACTAGAGATAAAGTAATGGACCGGGCGGGATTTGAACCCGCGGCCTCCCGCGTGCAAGGCGGGCGATCTTCCGCTGATCTACCGGCCCTCCGGTTATTTGATGCTGCTGGCTTGTATTTTATTATATTTTTTCCTTTAAGGTATGTGGTTTACAAGGGTTTATTATCTGGGTTCTTTACTTGATTAGTATCATGGTTGTTGATATGGCTAAGAAGGATATGTATGTGCGTTTGCTTGATACTGTGTTGGATAGGGTGGCTAAGTCTGTAACAAAGTCTGGGGATAGGGAGCTGGTGTTAAGGCCTGTTCTTATACATGGTGGGAGGAATGTTATTCTAAGTAATCTTAAACAGATAGCTGAAGCGCTTAACAGAGAGCCTGAACATATAGCGCGGTTCATGCTGAAGGAAACGGGCAGGGCAGGGGCTGTGGAGGAGGATAGGCTCGTAATACAAGGGAGGATAACCCCAGAGGAGGTGAGGAGGCTTATAGAGCTGTATGTAAAGGAATTTGTAAAATGCCCTATATGCGGTGGAATAGATACTAGGTTGGTTAGTGAAAAGAAGTTTAGGTTCGTCGTCTGCGAGGTATGCGGTGCCAAGAATCCTGTAAGGAAAATATAGCTTTCTTAATCTCCTTTATCTTTCCACGTAGTTGTGTGAATCAGTTTACGAGCATAGCGCTTTAAATCTTCATATACTCGTATCCAAGCTCCTCTAACGTTTTTAGCAGCGATTGACGGTCTTCTGACTTGAGGCCTTTCCAGTCGATATATGCTAGTTTTGGCCTTTCTATTGTTGATTCGAACGCGGCTTTTATAAGTTCTTTATCCAGTGGAAAGCCGTATTTCGGCGCTATATGCCCTAACGCGTTTTCTCCATCAAGTACTAGGGGTGTGAATTTAGGTGCGTAGTGGCCTCCTCCGAATCCCACTGCTGGTTCAGGTTTTGAGCTTAGTTTATCGTATTTGCACGCTGCTATGCACGCCTCAGCGACTATCTCAGCCAGCTTCTCATCCCTCCACTCCTTTTCACTACTCCCCAGCTCTACGAAGAGGAGAGGCGTCTTTGAGTAGGGGCCGTGATGCGTAGCCTCCATCCCCACCTGAGTACCCTCCAACAGCATGTTATCCTCTAGGAGCTCCTTCAGCTTGGTAACGGCCGCGTAGATGGCATACGCCGACGTTCTTACTATCGTCCTCGGCCTCCCTCCATATTGTGCTTCTTTCCAGTTTCCAACAGGGTGGGCCAGCATAGCCTTAACACCCGCCTCCGAGACATGCCTAGAAGCTACAACTATCAAATCAGCGTTGATACCCTCAACCTCCTCATCAGCGTATATATGGAGAGAGTCTATAGATGCAAGTATAATTCCATCAGCTCTCGAATATATCCTACGTCCTAGAAGAACATTATCGGTTTCCTCAAAACCAAAAGACTCTATAAGCCTATCTCTTATGTTAATCGACGCATCATCACTGGCTGAGCATAGTATCACGCATTTCATGTTTTCAGCGCTGCGTGTAGTGGGTAAAGGTTCTATATTTGTATAAACGTGTTCAGCTATGGTGTCGCATCCTAGGTTGCTTACATGTTACGAGGCTAGGAGGGTGTTGCAGAGTAGGGAGTCTGGAGATAGGTTTGTTGAGCTATCCCTCGACCTAGGGGTATCTAGGGAGGTGTGTAGGATAGTTGATGAGGGTTTGCTGGTGGGTGATGTGGTGGTGGAGTGGCGTTACTTAGGTGAAATAGCCGAGGACAGTCGTGGAGTTTATGTTATTGAGGATAAACCTAGGAGGTTATGTTTTTTCGCCGATGGCCATTTTTACGCGCTTGCCGTATCCGGTGAGGGCCACGCACCTACTGTCGAGGTTGATGGAATCCACATGCACCGTGTAAAAGACATATACCCGGAGGAGGATGCGTTGCAGAAGGTCAGGCTGCTGGGGCAGTTACGGTGTAAAAAAGTCCTGGACATCTGCACCGGTTTGGGCTATACATCTATACAAGCTAGGAGACTAGGCGCCTGCAAGGTTGTGACCATCGAGAAGGACAGGAATATACTTGCTTTAGCCAGGATAAACCCATGGTCTAGGATACTCTTCGAAGACCCCTCTATAGAAGTTGTAGAGGCTGACGCGGTTGAGTATGTTGAGGAGTTAGATGTGGTTTTCGACGCTATACTACATGACCCGCCTACTATAAAGATTGCTGGAGAGCTGTATAGCGGTGGGTTTTATAAATCCCTTTACAGGGTCTTGAAGAGAAAGGGAACTTTGGTTCATTATGTAGGCCGGCCTGGACGGGGGATGGGGGCTAAGATATACGTGGGTGTTATGAGGAGGTTAAGAGCGGTTGGTTTTGCTGTTAGTTTTGACAGGGATACTGAATGTGTTGTGGCGGTGAAGGTTTAATTGAACTTCATGGGCTAGGTTAGGGGGAGAGAGGACGCTATGCCGCAGAAGCAGGTAATAGGTCTTGGAACTTGGATGGATAAGATAGCGTATAAGATGGTTGAGAGGGAGAGGCAGCTGGGCCGTTCTCTTGATTTGTTGAGAACGGAAGCGGGTATAGGGGCTTCCGGGATTCCGCATATAGGCGGTATGGCTGACTCCGTTAGGGCTTATGCAGTATCTCTAGCGTTGAAGAACATGGGATACGGCTCTGAGCTTATACAGTTCGCCGATGATATGGATGGCTTGAGGAGCATACCTGAAGGACTCCCCAGAGAAAAACTAGAGCCTCATCTACTTAAGCCGGTGTCCTACATCCCAGACCCCTTCAGGTGCCACGAATCCTATGCCGTGCACATGGAGAACCTGCTGCTGGACGCTCTTGAGAAAGCTGGTGTAGAAGCTAAGCTAGTCAGGGCCTATGAAGCATACGGAAGAGGAATACTGGTTGAGCAGATAAGAAAAATCCTCAGCAACCACGACGTTATAGCACGTAAGATAGATGAGATAACAGGCCAGAAGAAATTCTACCAAACCCTTCCCTACTTCGCAGTCTGCAGCAACTGTGAACGCATCTACACAACATACGCACTAGACTTTGACGAAAGAAGAGATAAGGTTAGCTACGAATGTAGAGGGGTTTCTGTTAAGGGCAGGTTCTACGAGGGATGCGGTTATTCTGGAGAGGCTGATATAAGAAGGGCTGAGGGGAAGCTTTCTTGGAAAACCGAGATGGCCGCTAGATGGGCTGCTCTAGACATTAGATTCGAAGCATACGGGAAGGATTTAGCAGCATCTATACAGGTGAACGACTGGGTATCTAGAGAGATTCTAGGATTTGAACCACCCTACCATGTTCAATACGAGCTTTTCCTAGACGCTTCCAAGAGGAAGATATCTAAATCCCGAGGTGTTGCAAGCATCTTCACCCCCCAGAACTGGTATAGATACGGAACCCCCCAGAGCTTAGTTTTGCTTCTGCTAAAACGTATAAAGGGAACCCGTGTAATCTCGCATCAGCTTATACCATATCTGATGAATGAACTAGACAGGCTACAGGATCTCTACTACTCAGGCAAAGGAGAGCCTAAGCTAAGAGGACTATTCGCATATGTGTATAACCTGAACCCGCCTAAAGAACCGCCGAGTAAAGTTCCGTATAACGTCATACTACAGCTAGCTTCTATAGCCCCAGAAGGGAAGGAGGAGGAATCCATAGCAACCCGCCTACAGCGTTACGGCTATAAGCTAGATGAAACAACTCGTGAGAAGATAAGGCTTGCCATCAACTTCATCAAGGATTTCGGAATGGTATCCCAGAGGGCCATAAAAATAGAACAGAAGTACCGTAGTGCAGTAAAGGAGCTCGTGGAAGCAATAAGCTCCTCGGAAGACTCTAACCAGCTTCAAGGCAGGATCTTCGAGGTAGCTAGGCGTAATGGGATAGACCCTGCCGAGTTCTTCAGAGTCCTTTATGAAGTGTTAATTGGACAGCCACGGGGCCCTAGGCTTGGGCCATATATAATGGAGGATTTGGGGAAGGAGGAGGCAGTTTCTAGGCTTAAGGAAGCTCTATCAGAATAAGCTTAAATAACAGGCAGAACAAATAACTCCACCTACAAGGAGTGTTAAAGAAAATTGAGTAGCGGTGAGAGAGTTAAGATAGGAAGCCTAACCCCACGTTCACGTGGGGTAAATATCGTCGCGAAGGTTGTGGAGAAACCGCCTGAGAAGGTTGTTTCATCCCAATACGACCAGAGTAGCCACCGCCTTTCGGAAGCGTTGATAGCGGATGAAACAGGGGCCATAAACCTAATTCTATGGGATGATAACATAGATAAGGTTAACGAAGGCGATACTATAGCCGTAAACAACGGGTACGTTAAGGTCTTTAGAGGTAGAATGCAGCTAAACATAGGCAAGTACGGGAACGTGGAGGTTCTTAACGAGCAGCTAGAGGAGGTTAACACCAGTAACAACCTCTCTATGCAGCAGTATTACGAAAGAACCTCCTACTCAGGCAGGGATAGAGGCCTCGGAAGACGCCGCTCAGGCAGGTTTCTCTAAAATAGGCTCAACTACTAGAAAACCATCCTTTTTCTCAACAACCCTTATTTTCTCCCCTTTTTTAATATCAGCTACAGCGAAGGCTCTCCAGTATTCGCCAGCCACCAAAACATACCCCTCCTCTCCCCGTCGTATGTCATCTACAGCCCTTCCAACCTCCCTATAGTCGAGGGGTAGGTAAGGTTTACGGCGCTGTGCTTTGAGGGCCTTGTAGATTAAGAATATTAAAAACCCTCCTATAAAGATAAGAACCGTAACTATAGTAATGTATGCCTGCTGTATCCAAGCCTCGGAGACGTAAATCGGCGTTGGCGGGTATCCTATTAGGAGGACAAGCCCCAGACCAAGTGATATAAGCCCACCTATTCCGAAGGCTCCGAAACCCGGTGAGTAAATTTCATAGATTATAAGCCCTGCACCTATCAAGGCTAGCAGTATACCGACTAGATTAACGTTGAACCCCATCCCAAGCAGACCCAATAGAACCATTATACCCCCAGCTATCTCAGCCCCAAATCCCGGTGATGTGAAACCTAGTATCAGAACGAGTATACCTAGGGATATTAGAAGGCTCGACACTATAGGGTCTGAGAGGACGGATAAAACCTGAGCCCGTATACCGGGTGAAATCTTAACCAGCCGGGCGTTTCTGGTCTCTAACGTTACCTCCCCCCCTAGCCGTTTCACAACCGCTCCATCGGCCTTCTCCAGCAGTTCTTCAGGGGAAGACGCTATGGCTTCTATTACGTTGTATTTTAGGGCCTCTTCAGGGCCTAGGTTATCGTTGTGCGTTACGAACCTAACTGCCTGCGTATCGTTTCTGCCGTGTAGCTCGGCTAAGCTCCGCATCTTCTCCTTGAGGAAGTTAATTATCTTAGGTTCTGTAGTGGGTTGCCCACCTACTACAGGCTGGGCTGAGCCTATTATCGTATGTGGGGCCATGGCAGCGTAATCCGTTGCCAAGAGTATGTAAGTTCCAGCTGAGAGGGCTTGTCTGCCAGCCGGGTATACGAAACCTATAACAGGCACGGGGGAATCTAGTATAGCGTCTATAATCTTAAACATAGAATCTCCAAGACCGCCGAAGGTGTCTATAGTTATTAGAACAGCCGAGTATTCACCTGCTCTACGGAGAGATTCTTCAACGTAATCAACCGTAGCAGGCGATACATAGCCGCTAAGCTCAATCCACATAACCCTTCTTTCATCCTCTTCACTTACATCTACCGCTGATGCTGCCGAGTAAGAAAAAATAACTAGAACAAGTATTAACGTGGCTGTAGTTGATAAGCTCCTCATCCTCTTCTCTTATGCTCCATCATACCCGCCATAACGCCCAAGTCTCTTTGCAACGACCCTTCCGTGATTATTATCAGGTTCTTCTCCCTAGCTATCTCCGTCCAGGTCTGCAGTTCCCTAAGCCTGAGCGCAGATGGGTTTTGCGCATAATACTCAGCCGCGTCGGCCATCTTCTGTGCAGCCTGCAGCTCCCCCTCAGCCATTATTATCCTACTCCTCCTCTCCCTCTCTGCCTCCGCCTGCTTAGCTATGGCCCGCTGCATACTCTCAGGCAATACAACATCCCTTATCGCGACTGTAGTAACTTTAATCCCCCATGGTTCAGTAGCCTCGTCCAGGATTTGCTGTATCCTCTTGTTAAGCTCCTCTCTTCTAGTGAGTAGATCATCTAACTCCACCTGCCCTATAACGTCCCTTAACGTTGTCTGGGCTAGGAGGGCTGAGGCGGTAATGTAATCCTTAACACGCATAACAGCGTCTATAGGGTTTTCAACCCTGAAATATACAACGGCGTCAACATCAACCGAGACGTTATCCTTAGTTATTATCCTCTGCTTTGGAACATCCAGGTTTACAAGCCTCAAATCAACTATCCTACGTCTATCTATTATAGGCAGTATAATAACCAATCCCGGGCCCTTAGCTCCTAGGAGACGGCCCATCCTAAACACCACAACCCGCTCGTACTCGTTAGCTATCTTTATAGAGGAAGCCAAGATGAACAGAAGTATGATAAACAGTAAGAAGCCTAGCGCAAACGTACCGGGTGAAACCTGAGCAAACAACACCAATCCTAATCTCCCTGATTAAAACACTTCACACCAACGTAATATGCTTTTCTCAGCATATCACCCGGCAACAGCCAGCGTATCATGCGGGTAGCTTGCGCCCGCCTTAGAAAGGAGCATTTATATCAATCCAAAATGAATTATTAAACAGTTGTAAAAAGGTATGAACAGCCCAGAAAACACAACAATAAACAAAGTAGAGAAACTAGGCCTAGACCAAAAATCACTCGCAGAGCTACTTGAAGTATTTGAGATGCTGGAGAAACAGCCGTCAAAGCTTAAAAGATACATAAACGCCGCCCTTCGTCTCAGGCAGATAGAAAGACAAACCGGAAAGAGCTTTATGACGCTCAGCAAGGAGTATGAAAAAATGCTACGCGAGAGCATAAAGCTTGAGTATCTAATAAACGAGTTAAGGGAGAAACGAAGAAGAATAGAGGAGGACCTAAACATCTACATGGAACAGCAGAAGGTAACTTTAGATTTGATAAATAAAACCAGCCGTATTCTAAGAGAGCTGGAAAAATATGGAATACCAGTAGAGGAGATTGAGAAGCTAACATTAGCAGCACAGCAGTTTAAAGAACTACGATACGACGCCAAAAATGCGGTAGAACTATTGAGTAGGAAGAAGGCCTTGGAAGATGAAATAGCAAACCTAGAAGCTACGAAGCATGATTTAGAAAACCAGATAAAGCGTAAGGAGGAAGAGCTTAAGGAAGTAACAGCCAGGATCTCAGCTATAATGGATGTTGAACAGAGTTATGGAGCTGTTGTCAGAAAAAGGGATGAGATTGA
>DQVM01000156.1 GCA_015661775.1 Candidatus Caldarchaeum subterraneum
ATTCGTGGGATTTCTGGCGCCGCTATAACATATCACGACAGCAGTTTATCCAGCTACTTATAAAAACATGGGATAGGTGGAGAGATATACAGCCAACTGAGAATGACTTAGCCGAAGACGTGGAGGAGCTCAACAGACTAGGCCATATAGATATAGTAACCCAACGCCCAGCCAAGACAATAAACAACGTAAAGAAATGGCTCGCACACCACGGTATAAAATATCGAAACTTTACTTGGGTTCCACCAAAATCAACCAAAGCTATTCTCAATTACCATGTATTCATAGATGACTCGCCAAAGCTTGCTGAAGAGCTGATAAAACTTGGAAAGTCTATGCTCCTTTATAACCAACCATGGAATAAGACAATAAAAGAAACTAAAACATTAAAGCGAGTCTCCTCACTAGATGACTGCATAAAAATTTTAAACGAAAACAAGCTGGTATAGAATTAGCGTCTTTAACTTTCTTCCAGAATCTTTTCAAGCTCGTCTAGAGTTTCTAAGAATCTTGAGTTGATAAGCCGCTTTAGAAGTTTTCCATATCTTGCATTTTCTTTGATCTCTTTTCTAAGCAAAGCTTTCGCTTCTTCTTTTTCTCCGCAATTGAATAGTGTTATTGCTTTCCAGAATCGGAGTTCGCTTGCTTCAGGCGCCAATGAGCATGCATGCTCGTATGTCTCTAATGCTTCATCCTTAAGACCTCTGCTGAGGAGCTGCTCTGCCTCGTTCGCTTTGTTGTAGGCTTTTTGTATTCTTAAGAGTCTTTTTAGTTCATATATTGGGTTCGGGTTGTCATCTACTCGTATATCTATTACCTTGTCTATAAGCGGGTCTCCTGTTGCGTTTATTTTAACTACTATTAACGCTGCTGATTGGCTTCCTCTTATGTCTCCCCCTGCTTTTTCTGCGTTTTCTAACGCTGTCATAAGTCTGTCGGCTAGGTTTCCTTCGTTTGATTCAAAAGCTTCATACATCGAGTCTATGACCTCCTGACCTTCAACTAAGTTGGCTTGCACACTAAATCCTTTTCCTATTCTATGGCCTGCAAAGGGAATGCATTTAGAACCTGTGTATGCGTGGGTCTCTCCTATTGTGTTTATAACAGCTACTTGCCTGTATTCCCTAGCGGCGTCTATAGAGGTCATGGCTTCGATAACTTCCTTGGGGTTGAGGCGATTTCTAAGCATAGCTAATCCAAGAGGACCGTATCTCCCGTTTACTATCGACTGCGTAGCGACAACCCCTACCCCAGCCTCGGCCCATACTACTATATTGCCCACGGAGAACCAGTGTGATTGGACAGCAGCACCCATCTCGTTTCTCTCAAGATCTACAGCTATTATAGAATATGTGCCTACCATTACATCGGTGTAATGTCAATTAATGATAAAAATACTTTAAGAAATTGGAAACCAGCACGCCGCATACTGGCCTTTTCTCATTTCTATTAAAGGTGGCTTCTCAGTAAAACACTTCTCTTTGACTATAGGACATCGAGAGGCGAATACGCATCCTTTCGGGGGGTCTATAGGACTCGGAACATCACCATGTAATATTATCCTCTTACGTTTTATGAATGGATCAGCAACAGGGATTGCTGAAAGCAGAGCTTCAGTATATGGGTGAGTAGGTTTGTTGAACAGAAGATCCTTATTACCTGCTTCCATTACATTACCTAGATACATAACCATCACTCTATTGGCTATATAATCCACTACGTTCAAGTCATGAGTTATGAACATGTAGGTCAGGTTCATTTCTTTTTGAAGTTTCTTAAGCAGGTTAAGTAACTGAGCCCTTACTGACACGTCAACAGCCGACGTAGGTTCATCTAGTACTAGGAAGTCAGGGTTTGTAGATAACGCCCTGGCTATAGCTACCCTCTGTCTCTGACCTCCACTTAGTTCATGCGGATATCTATAAAGATGCGTTTCATCCATTCCAACTCTCCGCAAAAGCTCGAGCACTTTTTCCTCCGCTTTAAGTCCCTTAGCTATGTTATGTATCTCCATAGGTTCCGCTATTATATTCTTAACTAACATGCGTGGATTAAGCGAAGTCGAGGGGTCTTGGTAGACTATCTGCATATGTCTCCGGAGCATTTTGAGTTTCCGGCCTTTGAAAGTAGCTAAGTCATATTCCTGTCTCAACGAGTCTAGTCTCTGGTTATTTTTGTTCGTGGATAACAGTTCTTCTATTTCCTTCCTTATGTCATATGGTACGTTGAAGAATATATTACCGTCAGTGGGTGTTAACAAGCGTATTATGGTTTTTGCTAGGGTTGTTTTTCCGCATCCAGACTCGCCTACAACTGCTAGTGTTTCTCCCTTTATAATAGCTACATTAACTCCATCAACAGCTTTTACTTCGCCTATTCTACGCTTAAAAACTCCTCCATAGATGGGAAAATATTTCTTAACTCGTCTAGCGTCAACTAATGCTTCTTTTAAATACTCCTCGCTCAGTATAAGTGACATGCTACGTAATGCCCCTCCTTAACTTCTCTTAGCTGCGGAACTTCAGCTATACACTTTTCAAATACGTAAGGGCAACGGGGATGAAATCTGCAGCCGTTAGGTGGGTTAACAAGGTTGGGGATTGTCCCTTCAATAGGATATAGCTCTTTAGTTCCTAGTTTAGGGATTGCCTTCAATAGAGCTTTAGTATATGGATGAAGTGGGTTTCTAAATATTTCTTTCACATCCGCTATCTCAACCACGTTGCCTGCGTACATCACCACAACCCTATCAGCCATCTCAGCTATAACCCCTAGGTCGTGTGTTATGAAAGCTATTGTAGTGCCGTAATCTTTCTTCAGTTTGCGGATAAGATCTAGTATTTGAGCCTCTACTGTTACATCTAACGCCGTCGTAGGCTCATCAGCTATAAGTAGAACTGGCCTGCATGCAAGCGCTATTGCTATGACGACACGCTGTCTCATTCCGCCGCTTAGCTCATGCGGATAGGAAGAGGCAACCCGTTCTGGGTCTGGTATATCCATCTGCTTCAGTAGTTCAATAACATACCTTCGTATAACCTTACGCATCCATCTCCTATATCGTTTAAGGATGGGGATGTGGCTGAGAAACTGAGCCAACTTATCGTCGGCATTTCTATTTAACCTCTCATAAACCATCTTATCAAATATTAATCTAATTCTTTTCATGACATTTCGGTTTTCTTCCAACTGGGATAGCTGTTCGTTAATCTCTTTGAGCGCATTCGAGTAAATGTCCTTGTAGATATGCGCCAGTAGAGCTTCCCCCACCTGCTCCTCTACCGTATATACTGGATTCAGGGCTTGACTGGGTTCTTGGAATATCATTGATACTAATTTTCCTCTAATTTTCCTTAGTGTTTCTTTATCAGCTTTTATCACATCTATGTATCTATCTCCGCTTTTTATCCTGATACTTCCATCCTCCACTTTTCCGGGTGGTAGAATTATGCCTAGGAATGTCAGTGCAGTTGCTGTTTTACCTGATCCTGTTTCCCCAACTATTCCTAGGGTTTCTCCTTCTTTCATCGCGAAGCTGACTTTTTCAAGTGCTTTGACTATTCCTTCATAGGTGTAGAACCTGAGAACAAGATTTTCCACTTCTGCTATTTTTTCCATTTTATCATCTCCTCCTTATTTTTGGATCTAGAATGTCCCTAAAGGCGTCTCCTATAAGGTTCCATCCTAGGACGAAGAGTATTATGAATATTCCCGGTATTGTCCAGGTATACCAGTAGCGTAGTGGATCGTGTGGAGGCCCTATTATCCAGTTACGTGCCATGCTTATCATCTGTCCCCAGTCTGCATACCCTACCGGGGCTCCTATCCCTAAGAAGCTTAGGGCGGCTGCTAGAAGGACTATAGAACCTATGTCAAGCGTTCCTACTACGAAGAGCGGATATATAGCGTTAGGGAGGATATGCCTAATGATTATCCTAGTGTCCGAGGCGCCTATGGCCTTCGCTGCTTCTACGTATGTTTCTTGTTTAACCTGTAGTATATCTCCCCTTAGAAGCCTTGCGTAGGTGGGCCAGCTTACTAGGATGATTGCTATCATTACGCTTTCCAGACTTCTGCCGAAGGCTATTGAGAAAGCTACCGCAAGTATAAGCCCTGGGAAGGCAAGTATAACATCTGTTACTCGCATCAGTACTTCATCAACCCAGCCTCCGTAATATCCTGACAGACTACCTATTATAAGTCCTATTAAGATTGAGGCGCCCACGACTGTTAACCCTACGATAAACGCCGTCCTCGTCCCCCATATAACGCCGTAGTATATGTCGTACTGCCCCTCGGTGGTTCCAAAAGGATGCTCCGGACTTGGGGGCCTGGGTTCCGCTGCGAAGCCGTCCCTAGGTATTTGAAACGGTCTCTCAGGATCCTCAGGAGGAGCTAGG
>DQVM01000144.1 GCA_015661775.1 Candidatus Caldarchaeum subterraneum
CCTAGCCATGGCTTTGATCCTGCTAGAAACACGAGGGGTGGAGGCTTATGGATTAGCCCTGGCTTGGACTTTCCTCCCATTCACGGCCTTGATGGCTGTTATATTCTACGCGTATAGGAGGTTTGGGCTAATAACAGAGGTGGATAGAAAAGCGGTGAGATGCATCAGGTGGAGGCTGGGCAAACGATTCACCCTATATACAGCAGCTGCATCCCTCAACACCTTAGGACTAATTTACATATTATTAATACCATACCGGGCGGAGCAGATACTAGGCTATGCTAGTGCTACTCCGTTCATCTACCTCACCATACAGCTCGTCGACGCCCCAGCAGCGTTCCTAGCCGGTCATTGGTTCGACAGGGTTGGAGTCAAGCTACTAGCATTACCCTTCACCCTCTCAATACCCGCGACGCTCCTATCGTTATACGCATATGACCTTGCTACGCTCCTAGCTGCAGCCGTCACCTTCGGAGCCGTACTTGGTATGCAGGAATCCATCTATAGGGCTGGAGTAGCTGTTATAACACCAGAAGAGGCTCGAAGCACAGCTTATGGTATGTTCAGCGCGGCGTATGGTATAAGCCTAATGGGAAGCGGAGTATTATATGGCTACCTCCTCCATACACCAGCGACAGCATTAATATACGCTGTAACAACACAGCTAACTGCACTTACACTACTAAGAGCAAGCATGAGGGTTTAAGGCCGTTATAAACGTTTTTAAACTTTCAAGACAAACGGTTATCACCACATAACCAATAATCACCCCTGGAATAGCAGCTCTCGCAGCATAATAGACGGGGCTTTAGGAGGTGTACTAGGAGCTACTATAATGACGATGATACCAATAGCCAGTAAAGCAGCTATGGAGCTGCCACGCCTGACGAACTTCATAGCCACGGAGCTAACGCAGAGAGGAAAAAGCCCTACACGGTTACTAGTGTTATCTCTTCGCTTCTTACTAAGTAAAGTTTTGGGTCAGCTTAACCTGTATTAGCTCCTAGCCAAGAGCGACGCTAGGAAAAACCAGAAAGATTTGTTAATCAGCAGGTTGAACGCCAATATTAGTCCCCACAACTACGGATAGATAAATCGCAAAGCCGCGTGTAGCTGGAAATCTTCTCGCTAGCTAGATAGACCGACTAATAACACCTTCACCCAGCTCAGTTATGCTTAAGCCGGCAGCGGCGTTGTTTCTCCACACGGAAGAGACCTAGATAGAGCAAGGATGAATTCGATTTTTAATGAATTTCCAGAGAAGAAAGTCACTAAATTTATTAAAAAAAATAATTAAAACAAACGACCACCATCAAAACACTAAAATAAACAAAGAATAAAAGAAGGAACCATAATAACCCCATAACAGAACAGAAAGCGGGGGTAGCCAAGCCTGGTCAACGGCGGCAGGCTCAAGACCTGCTCCCGTAGGGGTTCGTGGGTTCAAATCCCACCCCCCGCATTAACATTAACTGTTGTCAGGGGTTGGATTGTGTTTTGCGGATAATTTAATAGGTAGCTGGTTTTAGTTGGGTTGTGGTGAGGGTGGTGTCAGTTGCTTCTACGAGGCATTCTAGGACGAAGTCAGAGAGGACGAAGGTTATTATGAAGTATAGGATTACGGTGTTGGAGGAGCCGCCTGAGAACCTGGGTGGGTTTGAGCTTATAGGCCTTGAGGTTAAGCTGGGGAAAGGACGTTTGGCTGAGTTTCCTCCAAATACGCGGGTGCTGGAGGTGGAGACCACTCAGGAGCCTCTCCCTATGGATGTGGAGGTTAACGCCAAGTATGCCAAAAAAGATGATAAGGCCATGATAGTGAGGAGAAGGTCTCTGCAGTTTAAGATGGAAAAGATAGAGGAGAGAATTAAAACTCCTAGGCAGTCCTCTTAAACTCTGCTACTCCACCATATTCTTGGAGAACCTGCCTAGTCGTTTCTAGGATTTCATTTAGCAGCTCCTCAGCTCTTTCCCTATCCGCTGTTCTTATTCTCAGAAAGTATCTAGGAGGCCCTTTTACGGTTATTGTAACCTCTTCTTTCTGGCCTGCCAGGGCCTCAGCGGCCGCAGCCGCTTTCCTAATCGCATCAGCCCCATACCTGTGAGTGGTGCTCATAACCAGCTCTCCGTGAATTTCAGCAACCTTATGTTTTATCTCCTGCTTAACAAGGATCTCCAGCTCCTGCTCAACTTTCTTAGATAAACCGCTGAAGAACTGAGATACCGGATCTCCTTCCGATATTTTTTCAAATGCTTCGTAAATCTTCTCATCATCGTTTTCATAAGGTTCTCTTATGAGTTTATTCAGTTCTTTCTCTGGTGTTTTTGTCCTTTCGCGGAGTATGCTGAGTATTCTATTTACTTTTTGGCGTCGTTTCCACTCGAGCATTTTTTCTGTCTTTTCTTTCTGGGAAACCCTCCTTAGCGATACATCCACTTGGTATGTTGCTGGGTTTACGCGTATTACTTTGAAGACGTAACGTTGGCCTTCTCGGATATAATCCCGGATGTTCCTGACCCATTTCAGGGATATTTCGGATATGTGTAGGAAGGCTTCTATTCCTGGGTAGTCTTCTAGTATTAGGTATGCTCCGAACCTATCTATTCTAGTTACCTTCCCCACTATAAGTTCGCCTACGTCGGGAAACTGGGTTTCTGTTTTACTCATAGGCCTCAACGATTTTTCCTGTGATTATAGCCTTCCCGCCGCTTGGGTATGCTATAGGTGCTCCGCAGACGTTGCATTTGACCTCTATCTTGGCTGAGTCGAATACGACTTGCTTGTTGTTGCATTCGTTGCATACTACTAGGAGGAATTTGCTTCGGGGTTTTGGGATTAGCCTGCTCCAGTCGGTCTCGGGCATAGTATCACCTCACCAGCTCCAGTTTCTTAAGCCTTATTCCCTCCCGCATTACTACGCGGCCGCATTTGCTACACTTTAATACTAGGGTTTTCTTGTCTGTTACTTTGGCTTTTTTACGTTGTATCGGGTATTTCTGACCTCCGTAGCCGTGTAGCTCTCTCTCGTGTCTTCTAGCTCCTATAGCTAGTGTTCTTTCCTTCCCCTTCTTATAAAGCGAGGCTGTGTGCTCAGTATGGGCGTTACACTTCGGGCAGTAAGTGTTTATTTTTGATGGAATTTTCATGCTTTAGCACCTCTCACGTCTTTTTCTATTCTTCACCGATTCACGCGATTATATATTCTTAAACTTCTAATCAGCCACCAGTATATGCATATCCTCGATATAGGGTCCGAAGGCCCTTCTTATCCTAGATACCAGGTTGTTCTCTTCGCTCCTCCTAAGTTTTCCTATTATTATCATGTCTGCGTCTCCGTAGACTTCGTCAAACCCTTCTACGTCGGGGTCTTGTAGGAGGTGTTTTTTCAGGTTTTCAGTGGAGAAGCTGGGGTTCAGCTTTAGAAGTATATACACCTTGTCAACTCCGAAGAATTGCTCTAGACGGGAGAGGGGGATGTCAAAGCCTGTTTCTCTTGAAATCAGTTCTTTTATAACCTGGAGATTGGGGCGTTGGTTTCTGTTTCGTATTACCGATGCTATCTTGGATGTGATTAGCTTTAGTTCTTCCTTGTCGTTTATCTTGTTGTCTAGCAGGGTTTGTATTAGTTTGTGGCTTATGTAGGGGTTTAGTTCGTACAACGGCTCGTTGAAGTCGTATTTTAGCTTTCCAACGGGTATGTAGCCCTCTGGTTTCTTGACTGTCATGGACTGGTGTACGCCAGCCCTTATGGTTCTAGCCTCTTCCGACAGCGGGTTTCTCCAGAATAGACGTATGCCCGTCATCTTAGAGAAGCCCCTGTATAGCTCAGCTAGCTTCTCCCTCCGTATACCTAGATTAACGCCGTGTAAGTCCTGTAAGGATGCGGCAACTTCATATAAGTCGGCTATCCCGTTTCTATCCCCTATCCCCATTATAGTTACGTGAAGCTCCTCCGCCCCGGCTAAAGCAGCCTCCACCGTATTAGCGGAGGCCATGCCGTAATCGTTGTGGAAATGAGCAGCTATAGGCAGTTTAGAGACTTGCTTAACTTCTTTCACAAGCTCGTGGGCTTGGCTGGGGGTTAGCAGCCCTGAAGTATCTGGTATGCTCACTAAAGTGGCTCCCGCCTCCTTGAATTTCTCGGTAAACTCTCCTATAAGATCAACACCTTGTTTACGTTGTTCCAAGAAAATCCTTGATGCATCCTCTACTGTTGCTCTTATGTATGGGAAGCTATACTCTGATGCTTTGCTTATGCTTCTACACATCTTTTCTACTGCTTCCTCAAGCGTTAGGTTGCGTAGCTTATACTCAAGATGCAGGCTACTTAAGGACATGTAGAGAGCGCATCCTACTTCACCGTATTTCGCGATAGCCTCAACATCCTCGGCTGTGGCTCTTCCGTGGAGAACAGGTAGGACATTATGCTCCTTAAGCAGTTCAACCACAGGTTTTATATCTTCTTCACTAGTTCTACCTGGGTAATCTACTGTAAGCTCAACCCTGACTACGCCTACGTCAATCAAGCCCTTCGCTATCCCTAGCTTCACGTTTACTGGGAAGATTTTGTAGAGCTCCCCCTCCCTGAGGGTTGAGTCTAAGATGACTGGCTGCATCTTCTACATAACCTCTATTATTGTTTAGATTTCGTTAAAATCATCCTTATAAACTTAATATAACTAGGGTATTCTATACGTTTTTCGTTATTATAATACGATAAACGTAATCATCATAAATTATATAATGAATACCCTAAATTATGAGTCTAGAGATGGTGATGCTTCTTGAACATTAAAAATCCTTGGGAGGATATCCTGACTAACCTTTACAGGATGCTAATAATAAAACCTAGGCCGGTCATCCTTGATATTGGGACGGGTTTTATGATAAACTTGGAACTTCTCCTCAACGCGGCCCCTAGGGAATCTAAGATATACAGTATAGACCCTAGCCTTGAAGTGATGGATAACGCAGAGAAGAGATTTAAGGAGGAGATACTAAGAGGCAGGGTTGTTCTTAAAAGAGCATCAGCTGAGGAGATTCCTCTTAATGACGAAAGCTTAGATTACGTAACCTCAGCAATTACGTTCCACCATATAGAGGATAAAGAGTCGGCTCTTAGGGAAGTTGAGAGAGTCATGCGGAGAGACGGCATGGCGATAATACTCGACTGGGGAAGAAGAGGCTCGGAATACTCCCCCCACACAGCCGAGCATCTTGAAAACAGCCTAAACGAACTAAGGCAACTTATTAGTAAAAGGTTTGAGGTTAGGCTGGAGAAAAACTTCAACGACTTATTTTACTTCGTTGTATTCACACGTAAAGCGTAGCGGTTTACCTACTTTCTAGATACTCGGAAGCAGCTTTTACTGCTTCTCCGTTTTTTACGGGGAAGCCATGTTTCTTGAGTATCTTCTCTAATGCTGATAGAAGATGTAGAACGTTCTTTACGTTGGCGTTGTAGCCCATCAAGCCTATTCGCCAGACCTTGCCCTTAAACGGCCCTAGCCCTCCCCCTATCTCGATACCGTACCTCTCCAACAACTCCTTTCTAGTTGCTGCGTCATCTAAACCGTTTGGTATAAGCACGGTTGTAAGCTGTGGAAGTCTAATTTCCTCATCCTCTACCAGCAGCGCCATGCCTAAAGCTTCTAAACCTCTTATCAACGCCCTGCCGGTAGTTTCATGCCGTCTCCACCTATCTTCAATCCCCTCCTCCCTGATTATCCTTAGGGCCTCCCTCAAGGCGTATAGCATGCTGACGGGAGGGGTATGGTGGTAAACCCTATCACCTGACCAGTATTTTTCAACAAGCCTAACATCAAGATACCAACTCCTCAGCTCTTTCTTTCTGTTAGCTATCTTATCGTAGGCTTTTTTACTGAATGTAACTGGAGCTAAACCAGGTGTGCATCCTAGGCATTTCTGGCTACATGAGTAGCATGCGTCAATTCCCAGCCCATCTACCTTGATTTCAGAGCCTCCTAGAGTTGTTACAGCATCAACCAGCAGTAGAGCATCATACTCCTTGGCTATTTTTGCTATCTTCTCAAGCGGCTGTAAAACCCCTGTAGAGGTTTCGCCGTGTACTACAGCTATTACCTCTGCGTTGGAGTTTTTAAGGGCGTCTTCTATCTTCTCAGCCTCTAATGCTCTCCCCCACTCGGTCTCAACAGGAATAACCTTACCTCCAGCTCTTTTTATCACCTGCACTATCCTATCCCCAAAGAAACCGGCAATCCCAACTACTACCTCATCCCCCTCCTCCACCAGATTATGCACAGCCATCTCCATCCCAGCACTCCCAGTCCCTGACACAGGTAAGGTAAGCCTATTGCTGGTTTGGAAAACATACCTAAGCAGCTCTTGGATATCATCAAGCACACCATACAGGAAGGGGTCTGTGTAACCTACCACCGGAAGGGAGAGGGAACGCAGAACCCTAGGGTCTACGTTAGCAGGGCCGGGACCTAGCAGAAGACGCTCCGGGGGAAGCAGCTCTCCGTATTCCTGCATTTTATGTCAGTAGGATGCGTGTTCTCCTCCGGTATTTAAAGGGATTTCCAGGCTTAGGATAGATTTTGGCATATTTTTGTAACAAGGTGGGATAACCGTTTTAATCAATACCCTAAAGCTAAAACAAGCATGAACCCCTTTACGGTTTGGGTTTCAAACGGCATATCAGCTGCATTAGCTAAGTATCCCATAGA